>CAZIOW010000010.1:0-48075 GCA_964541025.1 uncultured Thermoplasmatales archaeon | reverse complement strand
ATTCACTTTGACCATGATGCCTCTTATTATATAGATATATCCCCGCAATCAACTTCCCCTGTTCAACTGGCCTCTTAATGCTTGGTTCTCTGAAGCACTGAATGAAGCATGAATTGCATTTGTTATCATATATCTCCCACTTCCTGTTCTTGTTCAATTTCACATCCGTTTTGTAAAAGCACGGATAAACGTTACCCTTATAGTCAGCATAAAAAACGACCTGACCAGCCCTGCACTGTGATGTTTCCTTCTTATCGAGCCAGTCAATTGCCTCCTTATAATAAGTGCGAGTATTACCAAATTTCAACTCCTTATAATTTTCGAAGGCAAATCTAAAAGCATCATGAATGTGATCCTTCTGTACAGGGACCTTTTCGTAATAATAAGCAGTATTATCAGGGAAGCACATTGAAACTGGAATGCCTATTTTATTATTCACAAAATTAGCATAATCCTCTATTTTGTTATAGTTAAAATCAGTAACAAGCATATTGGATGTTAGAACCTTTACCTTTGGCTTTAAAAATTTCATCGATTCGATAACTATATCAAAAATTTTCCTTCCCCTGTATTCATTGTGTAACTCCGGAATGTGGCTGTCAAGACTTATTGTCGCTGCATCCAGATAGGGAGATATTTTTTCAAGCATGTATTTATTTGTTCCATTTGTGGCTATATGTGTATAGAATCCCTTTTCCTTCAATGTTTTCATAATTCTCGGAAGGTCAGGGTGCAGTGTGGGTTCCCCACCTGTAACAGAGACTATTTTCACCTTGTTGAACTTCATTTCATCTATAAAATCATCTATTCTGTCTGAGGGGAATAATTCATTGCCTTCAAATGCATTGCATCCTTTGCATAAAAGATTACACTTAAAATCTATATTCCATATTACAGTCCTCATCCAATAGAAAAATAAAATTGGTATTTAGATATAACTGAGTTCGCAAAGTAAATTAGAATATCCTTTTGCTGTAAATATATTCTGTGAAATAGCTTATTATCAAATCAGCTCCTGCTCTAGCAATTGATGTGGTACTTTCTCTTACGATTGAGTCAAGATCAATTATTTTGTTCATGGCCGCATTCATGATCATACTGTATTCTGCACTAACACTGTAGGCTGCAAGGGGGTAATTGAATAAGTTCCTTGCTTCCCTTATAATATCAAGATAGAACAGTGCAGGTTTTACCATGATAATATCTGCTCCTTCTTCTATGTCTTCTTCTATCTCCCTTATCGCCTCTCTGAGATTTCCGTAATTCATTTGATAGCTTTTCCTGTCCCCAAAAGATGGGGCTGAATATGCTGCTTCCCTGAATGGCGTGTAAAGAGGACTTGCAAACTTGGCGCTATAGGCCAGTATTAATGTGTCACTAAATCCATCTGAATCAAGCTCTTTTCTGATCCTAGCAACCTGTCCGTCCATCATCCCTGATGGAGCTACAGCGTCCACTCCCTTCTTGGCATATGATTTGGCTATTTTCGCATACAGTTCAAGAGTTTTGTCATTCTCAACGGTATGCCCATTTACTATGCCGCAGTGTCCGTGACTCGTATATTCACACAGGCACAGGTCTGCAAAAACCACAAGGTTAGTTTCATCCTTTATTTTCTCTATTATTCTCTGAACTATTCCATTTTCTTCGTATGCCTGTGAACCCATTTCATCCTTGATCTTTGGTATTCCAAAAAGGAGCACCGATTTTATGCCCATATCCTCGTACTCCTTTGCTTTATTGAGGGCTTCATTTTCGGAGAACCTGAATATGCCTGGCATACTTCCTATTTCTTCCCTCCCCTTTATTCTTTCATCTACAAACATTGGCATTATTAGTTTTTCTTTTCTCACAGTTGTTTCCTGCAATATTTCTCTAATCTCTGGCGATATCCTCAGTCTTCTTAACCTTAAGTCTGGAAACGTTTTCATCCATTATCACCTCCATGTTTGTCACTATACTTGAGGATTTAATGTCCTCTGTTCTCTTGATCGCGTTGATAACAAATCCCAGAAGTCTATTCCTGGTTGCCACAAGTCCTTTTTCAAGTATGATTCTATCCTCCGCTGATAGATCTATTCTCTTTTCCAGCTCTATCATCTCTTGTTTGATTATTGCATCAGAATAACTCTGTATTTTTTTCAGAAGGTTCAGTTTTTCCTCATTTTTCATTTTTAGGGAGAATTTTTTGAATTCATCCTCAACAGTCATCAAGGCAATATTTGCCAGTTCCATTCTCCTCTCCCTCTCTCCTTCGATCTTCTTTGATATATTGTCCATATCAATGACCTCAATTATACCTTTCATTTCATTTGAAACATTTGATGGGACTCCAAGATCTATTATTCTGATACCCTTGACTCCGTTGAAATTGTTCGAATCTATTATTGGCTTGTGAGATTTGACTGCAGTAATTATCAAATCATATGAATGCCACTTAGTGCTATCATAATCCTCTATGAGGGAGCCAAATTGTTTTGAAAGTATTGCTGCCTTTTCTCGAGTTCTATTAGTGATACTGAACTTTATCCCCCTATCGTGAAGTATTTTTGATACCAAAGTTCCTGTCCTTCCTGCCCCTATCACCAATATTTTCTCATTACCTTTTATTTTAGCGATTTCAAGCGCCTCACTAACCACACTTCTCTTGATTCTGTTGAAACCATTTTCCCTTCTTACCTTTTTACCAACTTCTATGGCTTTCTGGAATATTGGATTTATATTTTTGCCCGAAAGTTGATGTTTTCTTGATTTTTCCCATGCATCCCTAACCTGTCCAAGGATTTCATTTTCTCCTATGACCATTGAATCAAGACCAGCCGCAACCAGAAATAAATTCTTAACCGCGTCCCAGCCATGTATTATTGAGTACCTGTTCACCTTGTCCTTTATAAAATATTCTATGTACTCCACGGTTTCTCTATCTCCAGGATAGAAATATACCTCAAATCTGTTGCACGTCCACAGGACGACTGCTTCTTCTATCCTCTCATTTTTCTTAATATAGTTATAAACTTCATCTATCTGAAGGTCAGAAAGTACATTGAAATAGATTGAGCCGAGATCGGAATATGATACCTTTAGTAGGAATAGACCGCCTTTATCCAATTCTTTAACACCTTCCACGTTAATATTTACTTTACTTAAATCCTTTCCGTCAATATCTGACTGACTATTTTCCTTATGTCTGGATTATTGAAAAATTTCACCGGTTCGTAGCCATATTCGATGATCTTTTCATAGGTGGGTTTTCCTATTGCATAAATTTTTTTTGATTTGAGCATACCTCCTGCATTCCTGACAAGGATTTCAAAAGACTTGGATGATCCAATGAGCAAATTCTGATTTGAATTAATCATACTATAATCGGCATTGTTATTCTCCTCTATTTTATAAACTGTGATCGTTTCAAATCTTACATTGTTCATTTTGAGTTTTTTCAGCATTTTATTTGAGACAGAATCACTGGTTACCAATGAATAATCACCATTGTACGATATCAGCATTTCCGCAAGCCCTTCTGAGTTCTCTTCCTCAGGGAATAGGGAATCAATACCATAGATTGTTTTCAGATATTCTGAAGTGATGTGCCCAATTGTAAAGGCTCTTTTGCTTTTAACCCTTGTTCGATTCATCTTCAGTGATATGATGCCTCTCTTGGATGTGAAAACAACATCTTTTGTAATTTCTCTCAGGTGTGGTAAATGATAATATGTTATTCTAAGGACATCAAGAGATTTTACGTTTTCAATTTGTTTTTCAAGAGGTGCCCCCACGTACACTATTTCATTCATATATTATATCCCTCATCTGCTTGACCTCTTTGGATTCTGGAAAATTTTTAAATGAGAGGTCGAATCTTTTATTTTCTCTGACAAATGAGAATTTTATCATTCTGTTTTCATAATACGCCCTTATGCTAACAGCCATATCACAACCAATGGACAGTGCCCCCATCAATTTTCTCTCTGTATCCCCCTCCCAGAAGGATTCTCTATTTCTGATATTTTCTAAAAATCTGCTCTCATCTGAGTTTTTTCTTGTTACAACTGCTATCAATCCCTGGTTGGGGGCAGGAGGGAGAATTGATTCGCTTACTATTTCACCCGGTAGTCTCAGACCTAATCTGTCTATGGCCACCTTAGCTAAAACCAATCCATCTACTTCTCGGTTTTTCCATTTTGCAATTCTAGTATCTATGTTCCCCCTTAGATTCTTAAAATTCATGCTCTTATATTCTATGCTGAGAAAATTCTTCCTCCTGATGGAGCTTCCACCAACGGTACCTTGGAATTCAATGATACTATTATTTGAAACGAAATAATCTCTAGTGTCTCCCCTCTCCGAGTAATAGCTTATTTCTAATTCATCACCTAAGTCAAATGGCAAATCCTTCGCAGAGTGTACTGCTATATCCGCATTTCCATTGAGAATTTCTTCATTTATTGCCTTTACAAATACACCTCTTTCACTGTATTCGTATAAAGGTTTGGAAAGATCTCTATCCCCCTCTGATTTCACAGGTATCATTTTGTATTTGATACCTTTCTGGCTGATTAATTCACCAATGATGTAAGATTGTACCAGTGCAAGCCTGGAACCGCGAGTTGCAATTCTCAGGACTCTCTCCATAATCTCTCCGCCTCCTGTTTTACATTTGAGAAAGCAAATTCAATCTCCCTTCTACTGTGTGCGAAGCTTAGGAATATGGTCTCGTCATATGAAGGCGGTAAATAGATCCCTTTATCCAGCATTTTGTTAAATAGAGTCATAAATTTTTCTTTCTTTGAATCCATTATATCTGAAAAATTCCTGACTTCCCCCTTCCTAAAGAATATGGATAACATTCCCGTCTCCATATTAACTGAAAGGCCAGATTCCTTTAATATATTGTATGCTATCTTTGTCATATTGCGGAGTTTATCATAGTCCTTCCTTGAAAGAAGTTTCATTGTTTCCAATCCGGCAACAACTGATAAAGGATTTCCAGAGTAAGTCCCTGCTTGTGAAAGATTCCCGGATGGCCTAATATTTCTCATAATATCCTCCCTCCCACCATACACGGCAAGGGGTAGTCCTCCTCCAACAATCTTGCCGAGCGTCACAAGATCTGGCTCTATCTTCTTTCTCATGTAGAATGGAAAGAAGCCTGTCCTGTAACCGGTGATCACTTCATCTATTATTAACAGAGTTCCATATCGCGATGTTATCTCCCTAATATATTCAAGATACCCATCTTCGGGGTTTATAACTCCTGCGTTTCCCATAATTGGTTCTATAATGAATGCAGAGTAATCCCTTGATTTTAGCTTCTTCTCAACCATTTCCACATTATTGTAATCTACCTCCTCCACTGTCTCAGACGGATAGTTGAAAATGTGCGTCCCGTGATATCCCCCCTTCACTTTAAGTATTTTTTTTCTCCTGTTAAAAAAGAGTGACAGTCTGAGAGAGTGGAGAGTCGCCTCCGAACCCGAATTGACAAATCTCATCATTTCAATTGTTGAACTTTTCCCGATCATTTCTGCAAGTTTCACTTCCTCCTCTGTTGGAGCACCGAATAAGGTGCCGTTTTCAGCCCTTTCTTTGATAGATTTTATGACTGAATCATTGGCGTGACCTAGTATCATTGGTCCGAATGCCAGTAGGAAGTCGATATATTCATTCCCTTCAACATCGTATAATTTTGATCCCTTTCCCTTTTTTATGAACCTTGGGTAAGGAGGATAATATCTTACTGGGCTATTTACACCGCCGGGAAAGAGTTTCACTGACTTTTCATACAATTTTTTGCTGTCCATTACCAGAACACTCCTGCCAGTATCATGGCAACAAGCACTATTACTATCATCAGGAACACTGTTATGAAAGAGAGAATATGTGTAATCTTTCTTATTCTTTTCAATTCTTCAAATTTTCCACTTTCAGCAAGCTTTGGAATCAATTTTCCGTGCCATAGATTATTTCCATACATTATTCCATACATTAGGGCAACAAGGATAATCTTTACAGTTAGTATATACCCCCAGCTTGTTTTAATCACTGAAGAAAAATTGGTAAAGTATGACGGATAAACAAGGTAGACAATGAGCAAACCTGTTATCGTTAGTGTTAGGACTGAGAGGTTGGTATAGAAAGCGTACTTTTTGCCCATTACACTCATGAATCTGGTTCTTAGCTTTTCTTCTGTCAGGACTACGCTGCTGGAAGGCCATATGATTATCCATACAAATATCGATGATCCAACTAAAAATACCGCTGACATTATATGCAGAAATAGTAATATTATTAGCAGAATTGTCATTTAGATCGTTCCATAATGATATTTATTATAATCAATCTTTTTATTAAATTTTTATACTCTTAGAAAGAAGTTAAAGCATTTCTCTGAATTATAAAAAATATTAATTCATTGGGAAAATTAAATTTTCGAGTTTATTGGGAACTTTTACAAAAGTATTTTAATGATATTGGATTCAAATTCTATGCAGAACCTGGCTATGAACCCAGATATTCATGGAGATAATATTGCCTTTATAAGCGGAGATTCTTTATGGGAATACGATATAAAATTAAGAAAATCAAGAAAAATAATTTCAGAAGCAGGTGTCATAAATAATTGCAGGTATTATGAAAACGGTAAGAAGATTGCATTCAGGGCTATGTATGGTGAGAACATTAACTCATCAGATATTTTTTCCTATGATAGAGAAAGCGGCAAAACTGAAAGGCTCACGTTTCTGTCGGGACTCAGCGTAGCAAGAAGAATGTTCACTGACATCGCAGGTTTCAGTCCTGAAGGGAACATCATTATATCCACACCTGCATTCCAGCCATTCAGTTCTCTTACTTTCTTATATGAGTTGAAGGATAATGGGAGGATTCTTGAACCCCTGAATCTTGGACCTGCAATTCATATAATATATTACAATGATACAATATATCTGGGAAGAAATACTTCTGAGATGCCGCACTGGAAAGGTTATAAAGGTGGCACAAGGGGGAAAATATGGGCCGGTAATGTGCAGGAGGGATTCAAAAAAATAGTTGACCTTGACTATCACGTTTCATCTCCTGTCGTATTGAATGATAGGATCTTTTTCATTTATCATGTGAAGTACAATGGACAGATATGTTCAGTAGATTTGAACGGAGGCGATTTCAGGATTCATACTGATTTCAGGGAATACTATCCGAGGCATCTGAACACGGATGGAAGGAGGATAGTTTTTTCAATGGGCGGAGATATTTTCATATTTTTCCCAGAGGATAATTCTATACAAAAAATTGAGATCGGAAATCTCCATGATAACGTTGATGAGAAGACAAAGAACATTGCGAAAACCGTGGAGTATTTCCAAATTAACAATGATGGTCTTGTAGGAATAGTATCAAGGGGACGAGCATTTATAATTGATGAAAATGTCAATCTTCGGGTAATAATACCTGATAATTTGAGAATAAGAAAAATATACTTTGCTGGAAAAGAAACTATAATATATATTCTTGGCGGACCAGATGGAGACAGCATAAAAGTTTACAATTTGCGAGATGGTTCAGTTTCGACCATACGGAATGATTTTGGAAATATTTTTTATATTAAAACTTCAGCAGATGGTAGAATAGCAGTATTTTCAACGGATAAATTTGAGCTGTTTCTTCTAGATATAATCTCTTCAGAAATTAAGCTTATAGATAAGAGCAGCGAGGATATGATATCTGATTTTGATATTTCTCCTGACTCATCCCTAATCTCCTACAGTTTCCCGGTAAAGAAAACGTTCTTCGGCGGTTATGTTCAGAGATTCATCCGATTATTTGATAGAGACAGTAACAAGATATACAACATGACATCTGATATATCCAATGATTATTGTCCTTCTTTCAGTCCGGATGGTAATTACCTTTATTTCCTCTCGTCAAGGGACCTCAATCCTGTAGCGGATAAGCTGTTCTTCAATTTCAGCTACCCAATGATCTCAAGACCATATGTTATACCTCTAAGGGAAAAGGGAATCAATCCCTTAGAAAGGAATCTGAAATTGCTTGTTCCTGCAGAAGGTGATATGGACCTAGAAAATGCACCTAAGAGAACGGTTTCCTTGGATATAACTCCCTCTGATTACAGATCCATAAAAGCTACTGAAAATGGTATTGTCTTATTTGATGTGCCAGTGCATGGAGAATTTGAATCATATTATTATGGTGCAAACGAGAATGGTGTTCTTAAATACTATGATTTCAGGGAAAGGAAAATGAAGGAGCTGAAGAGTGGAGTTACTTCTTTTGATATTTCGCCGGATAACAAGAAGATAATATACAGAAAGGAAGATCTAAAGATATCCATCTTCGATATCGAAAAACCTGATAATGATAGGCCAATAAATATAGAGAGCATGTCATTTTTGACATCCGTGAAAGAAGAGTACAGGCAGATGTTTCTGGAAACATGGAAGATGATGAAGGATTACTACTGGAATCCAAATAAGGGAAATGAGATAGCTAATAAAATTTTCGAAAAATATTACATACTTTTGGACAGGGTGAGCACCAGGTTTGATCTCAGTTTTATCATAAATGAAATGATAGGTGAATTCGGTACATCACATTGCTATGAAATGGGGGGAGAATTTACAAATATTGATTTCCCTAAACCTGCGGCGCTTGGGGCAGATTTTTATTATGATGGAAAGAATTTCACAGTAAGCAAATTGTACTCCGGTGACTTAACAAATGAAAGAGAAAAATCTCCCCTTATTACCGCTGGTTTCAATGAAGGTTATAGGATTGAGGAGATAGACGGTAAAAAAGTGGGAGAGCATCACATAAATCACGAACTACTTTCACTACCCAAGGGATATGTGCCCTTCAAAGTAGTTAACGAGAATGGGAAAACTGAAAGACTTTTTGTCAAGCCCATGGATGATGATAAGTATGTTAGATATAGGGCATGGGTTGAGGCAAACAGGGAATATGTTCATAGAAAGAGTGAAAATAAGATAGGATATGTTCACATTCCAGATATGGGTATGATGGGTTTGAATGAGTTTTTCAGATTATTTGTAAACGAGAGTTCTTATGATTCGCTGATCATTGACGTCAGATTTAACGGAGGAGGATTTGTCTCACAATTAATAATTGAGAAGATTAAGTCAGAAAGATTGGGTTATGATAAACCAAGAAGAGGCACTCTTCACCCATATCCTATAAATTCAATAAACGGAAGTATAGTTGCAATTGCAAATGAATATGCAGGTTCAGACGGGGATATTTTCAGCCACTCATTCAAGCAGTTGAAACTTGGAAAGCTTATTGGAACAAGGACTTGGGGTGGTGTCGTGGGAATCAATCCGCTTAGAAAACTGATAGATGGCACAGTTGTCACTCAGCCAGAATACGCTTTCTGGTTTAGCGATGTTGGTTTTAACGTAGAAAACTTCGGAGTTGATCCGGATATTGTGGTTGAGTATAAACCAGAAGATTACCTCCTAGGAAGGGATCCTCAGCTGGATACTGCAATTGAAATACTGCTCAAGGAGAATAGATCAAAGAAGAAACTACCTAATGAACTGACAGAGTGATTTACTCACTTAACCTGATCTCTTTTTTCATTGAAGAGGGAATGTAAGAGCATCTGGGGTCCTCCTGGAAAATGTCACCATAATATGAGTATGCCCTCGATCTCGATCCTCCGCAGATATCACCGTACTCACAAGCTCCACACCTTCCCTTGAAGTTTGTAGGGTCCCTGAGTTTGCGCAGTATTTCATTATTTTGATATATTTCCACTATGCTCGTTTCTTTTACATTCCCTAATTTCAGCGGCAGGAATCCTGAAGGATTCACGTCACCATTGTGTGATACAAATATTATTCCTTTTCCGTCCCGGGTATTAGAGGTATGACCCATAACTTTCCCTGAAGGCTCTCCAAGTATTTCCTTTGTTTTGTCAACAAGTGACCTGTAAATGGGACCTCCTTTATACTCAGAACTCTGCCTTTCTAGCATGATTCTCCTAAATATAGGAGATTCAACTGTTCTAACAACTATACCATATCTGGATGCAAACTCCAGGAAATTATTAACATCTTCGTATTCCTTTGCGTCCAGATCTTCCCTATCAATTCCCCTCCCTGTCTTTATTAGAAAGAATACTTCCCATGTTTTTATCCTGTTCTCAACGAGTATTTTCAATATATAGGGAAGCTCATACACATTTCTTCTAAAAACTGCAGTATTAATCTGGAGGGTGAACCCGTTAGAAATTATTTCCCTGGATAATCTTATTGTCCTATCAAACGTGCCATCTATTCCCCTCAACCAGTCATGTGTTTCAGCTCTTGCACCGTCCAGGCTCAGAGAAAGGCTTTTCACTCCATACTTTTTCATCATTTCAAATGCTTCATCGTTCAGCAAGGGAGTGGCGCTGGGTGACATTGATACGGGAATCCCAAGATCCTTTGTTTTCCGAAGAATAGTCTCTAAACCTCCCTTTTTCATTATATCACCTCCTGTTAGTATGAGCACAGGATAAGGTGTTCCAAAATCCTTTATCTGTGTAATAAAATTGATTGACTGATCAAGATTCATTTCATCAGGAAGCGCATTTGTTATGGCGGAAGCCCTGCAATGCTTGCACGCGAGATCACAGGCCTTCGTGGTTTCCCAGAATATCAGTATTGGTTTTACATTGTAGTCTATGGATCTTACCATCATTATAGCTCAATCAAAGAAGCATATTTAAGTGAAATGTTTTGATTACCATGAATATATATGCATCTTGATCATAGTACTGAAGATAAAATAGTACTGAAAATAGCTAGGGGAGAGAAAAAGGGAAATGCAGTATGGTTTATGAGGCAAGCTGGCAGGTATCTTCCAGAGTATTCTTTGATAAGAGGAAATAGAAAATTCCTGGAAATGATGATGGATTCTAAAACAATGGTTGAAATAACGGCATTACCCCTGAACTATTTTGATACTGACGCTCTTGTAATCTTTTCCGATATATTAATCCCCGCAACAAAGCTGGGATATTCGTTGAACTATGAAGGGGGTATTTCTATGAAAAGAGGTGTGGATGATTTTGACTATTATGCTCCTTTGTCCAAAGCCATGAAGGAAATAGCATCATCTTATTCAAAGAAGACCATAATTGGAATTACCCCAGGTCCATTCACTTTTTTGTCTTATCTTTATGACAATGGTGAGAGGGGTTATCCAAATACCAAGAAGGCAATTATAGAGGGAATTGAGAATATCAATATAATTATAGATGAGTTATATAATTTTTCAAGTGTACAGTCTGAAAACGGAGCAGACATAATACAGATATTTGAAAGCTGGATAGGCAATGTTTCTAGTAATTTTTACGGTAAATATTTGAAAAAAATTGAGATAGAATATATTTCCAGATTGCGGGAATTGAAAAAACCCTTAGTATTTTTTTCTGAGGGTTCTTCCCATTTATTTAAGGAAATTTCAGAATTGAATGCTGATGTTTACTCAATAGATTGGAGATCAGATTTTCTCCATTTTAAAAAATTCTGCGATGAATGCATAGTTCAGGGAAATCTTGATCCCAACCTCCTATCTCTGAATGATGAATATGTTAACAATGAAATTAAAAGGATTATGAGGGAAGGATCAGAGATGAAGGGCCATATTTTCAATCTTGGTCATGGTGTCCCCTTGTGGACCAAGCCTGAAAAACTTAAATATATTGTTCAAAGGGTGAAGGAATTTGAATGAAAAAGCAGTTGTCCTGATGTATTATGGATTCCCATCATCAGTAGATGAAATGCATGATTATCTCAAGGATATCCTTCACGGCAGAGAACCGAGCCAGAGTCTTATTGATGAAAATGTGAATAAGCTGAAAATTATAGGAGGGAAAACACCTTCAATTGAAATTGTGGAAAATATAAAGAAAAAACTTCATGATAAGATCAGTAAGTATGGATACAATGTTTATCTCTTCACGAAGCATTACAAACCTTCACTCAGAGATGCTTTTTCATCCATAAAAGAGAGAACAGTCTATGAAATCCCACTTTTTCCGATTTATTCAAAACAGATATTCGATGATTATTTTGTCCCTATAGAACAGACCCTTGGTATTAGGGATTATCACAGGATTGTCAATATAGGCCTTCACGGGAAAATGATTGATTTTTTCAGAAACAGCATTACTGATAATGGATTCTTAGCATTCTCTGCGCACAGCATTCCGATCAGAGGCTATGACCCCTATCCCATTTTCCTGACCTCACTTGCAAATGAACTCTCCAAAGGGAAGGATCATATTTTATTCTATCACAGCCAGGGTCCATATTCACCAAGATGGCTGGGGCCTGATATGGATTATGTGGTGAATTACCTAGTCAAGAATAAAATAACCAGAATATCTGTTATTCCCATTGGCTTCATTTATGAGCATCTTGAGATTTTATATGATCTTGACTATATTTTTAAAGAAAAATTGGATAAAGTTGGCATTGGGTACTGGAGGGCAAGACCACCAAATGATAACGATGTAGTTATAGATGCTATAACCGATATTATGAAGTGACTTCGGTCATTCAATAAAAATAATATCTTGGAATCTCATACTTTTATATGATAGATCAGGAGATCAAGCCATTTATTTTGAGCGGGTATGAATTGAAATTAGAAAGGGAGAAACAATTTGAAACTACGAAAACTGTAATAGATGTCAAACTTAATTTCGAGGAAAAAGCCGTAGAGGGAAAAGTGGAACTTCACATCAGGATCAACAGCAAAGTGGTAGAGACAATAGAACTTGATGCAACAGATATGCAGATCTACAATGTTTCCGTCAGTGGCGTTCCAGTTAAATTTGATACATATCAGGAAAAGCTGTTCTTACATGGGGATTTCAGAGCTTTTGGAACTTATATATTGAATATAACTTACAGGGCCAAACCAAAGAGGGGAGGCTATTTTGTAAATACGGAGGATGGTATTGAGTTCTGGACACAGGGAGAGGATACAGATAGCCATGCTTGGTTCCCTTGTTTTGATTATCCAAATATGAGAAGCTCCTATGAATTAAGAGTAACAGTTCCAAAGGATTACACAGTCATAAGCAATGGGCAACTTCTGCAGATTGTGGAGGGGGACTTTAAGACTTTCATATACTCAGAAAAATTTAGATTCCCTGCCTATCTCGTAAGTGTGATAGCTGGCAAATTCAGTTCTATCAAACAAGATTGGCAGGGTATTCCAATTGAATCATACTTCAGGGAAAAATTTTCTAAGGTTGCCGAACTTGCATTTAGAAATACACCTGACATGATGGAATTTCTCTCTTCTAAAACAGGAATAAAATACCCCTATGAGAAATACAGCCAGACCTGTGTGGCAGATTTTGTGTATGGAGGAATGGAAAACCTCAGCGCGACTACACTTACCGAAAGAACACTTCATGACGAGATAGCACATCTTGATTATCAATCTGAGAGCCTGGTATGTCACGAGCTTACACATCAATGGTTCGGGGATTATGTTACATGCAAGGATTGGTCTCAGGCGTGGCTTAATGAGGGATTCGCTACATATCTAGCACTCCTTTACATGGAGCGTTACAAAGGAAAGGATGAGTTTCTTGTTGATGTCCAGAAACACAAAGAAGTTTATCTTAAGGAATATCTCAGTGATTACGCAAGACCTGTTGTAGAGCACTATTACAAGGATCCGGCGGAGTTGTTTGACAGACATCTCTACCAAAAGGCTGCACTCATTCTTAGGTACTTCAATTTCTATCTGGGTGATGACATTTTCTGGAAAGGAGTTAAGAACTATCTTGAAACAAATAGGGAAAACGGGGTGGAAACTGAGGATCTCAGGAAGGCACTCTATTCAGTTTCTGGCTTCCCGCTTGAGAAACTTTTCCACCAGTTCATATACGAGAAAGGTCATCCACAATTGGCTCTGAGGGAGAGCACTTCAAAGAGGAAAATTTCTGTAAAAATAACTCAAAGGGGACCGGTATATGACCTCAGGATACCTATCAGAGTCTATTATGATGATAAGGTTGAGGATAAAGAAATAATTCTTGACTCAGAATCAAAGGAAATTGAATTTGAAAGGACAGGTTTCAAGGCCTTATCCATAGATCCGGAGAGCTATGTCTTAAAAACTATTGATATCGAGAGACCCAGGGAAGAGGCAAGGTATATCCTGATCAATGGAAAAAGTGTGCTGGAGAGGGCTGATGCTGCGGTTGAGCTATCAAAATTCGGGATAACTGAAATAGATTTCCTTGAATCTTCCTTTGACGAAGAGAAGTTCTGGTATGTCAGGGGAAAGATAGCTGAATCGGTATCTAAAATAGGCTCTGAAAGAGCTGAAAAGGCAATATTGAAATTCCTTGATACTGAAGACTATAAGACAAGAAGAGAGGTGATAAAGGCTTCGGGGAATTTCCATAGTGAAGCGATTTATGAAAGGCTGCGGGAGATGTTCGATAAGGAAACGGGATATCACATCAGGGCGGAAATTATAACCTCGGCACAGAAAAATGTAAATGAGAAGGCCCTTGAGCTCATTAGAAAGGGACTTGATACTGAATCGTACGATGACGTCATAAGAATAAGTGCACTCAATGCAATGGGAGAACTCAAGGATCCTTCATTCATCCAAGAAATCAAGAAATTTTATTCCAAGGAGTATGGCTGGCAAACAAGAGCTGCTTCTGTCTCGGCACTTGGAAAACTTTACTGGAAAGATAGGGATATAGGGAAATGGATGCTGGATGCAATGAATGATAATTATTTCGCAGTGAGACAAAGCGTGGCCGATTCACTGAAGTCCATAGGCGATCCTGAGCTCATATCAGAGCTATCACCATTCCTTTCAAAGGAAACAGATGGAAGAGTAAAAAGGGCAATCAGAGAAGCGCTAGAAATGAGGAGTCAACCATTACCAGAATCCCTAGGAAAAATTAAGGATGATCTAGAAAAGATTAAAGAAAGAATTAATTCTCTGGAAGCTAAAATAGGTAAAAAGAAGCTTTAACTAATTTTATAATAATTTTACTATTTATATTGGAAAAGTATATATATTCGTCTGACAATTATCATACAGATGTCATATGCCAAAGAAAAATGTAGTTGAATGGATGCAGAATCACACCCTTGAGGACGTGGAGCTGCTTAGCGAATCTGAAAATGAAGTAGGGAAGATTGCAAAAAACATACTCAAGGAGATCCAGGAAATTTCACAGGAAGCTTAATTTATTTTATTTTATTTCTTTCATTTTCAATCGATAAAGATTAATATTTTGCATAATTATGGAAGAGAAGGGGGTCGTAGCTTAGATTGGTCAGAGCACCCGGCTGATAACCGGGAGGTCGTCGGTCCAAATCCGATCGACCCCATGATATTGCATTAAAATAACCATTTTCATAAATGCTTGAAATTTGGGTTTTATCGATGTTGGTCAAACTTCCATTATTCCGTTTTTGCCTATCTCATACAACTGTTTCCTTTTTATAACTTCCTTGCCATCGTGTGAAGGGAAGAATTTGGATTCAACTACTGTGGATGAGAAAATGCCTGCCCATCTTTCGGATTTAACGAAATATAATTTTATGTATTCACTCTCCTTGGAATAATCAGAATATGCAAACATTCGAGAAATTCCAGATCTGTCAATATTCATTATTGCGAGATTCAAAGCTCCTGACATTAACTGCTTATAATCGACCATCCTTAGAGCCTCCTTCAATGATTGAACTATCTCTCCCTTATCCTTGATTGAAAAGAGGAATGTTTCAGTATCCGTATGAGTCTCTGCATTTATCTCCTTCACTTTCAACAACTCCTTTTTAACTCCTCCATTGTGAACCATGAATATTTCAGAATTCTTAAATGATCTATGGAACGGATGAGCATTCAGGGCACCTAGTGGCTGTCCCTTCGAAGCTTTTCTCGCATGAATCATTATATTTCCGTTTCGTATTGAAGGTGGCGATGCTTCATAGATTGGATCCCTGAATTTCTGATAATTTATTAATTCTCCATTGAAATTAACAAAACCCCATCCATCTGGATGATTTGGATTTATTTCATTCCCGTATAACTCTTTCAAATGTTTGTCAAAAGACGCAGCATCCTGTATGGATTTGAAAATTTTGAAAAAATCTTCTGAAAAATCTCCAGATACTGCCAGTAATCTACACATATCTTTAGATACCATTTAATCTTATAAATATTGCATATTTCAAAAAGAAATTGTATAGGAGAGAGAATTAAAGACCTGAGTATGCATCGTATATCCCAATGAGTGATATTATGTAGGCTGCTATTGCGATAAATCCAGGGATTGTAAGTGTTATAAGGATGGTATCTGCTACTGCCAATGATACATTGTGACTATTGACGATAGAGATTATCAAGCCGCCCATTAAAACAACACTGGCAAGCACACCAATTAACAGAAGAACTGTTCCAGTAATGATCCTCTTTCCTCCTTTTATGACCTTTTCCTTCTTTATATCATTTCCAAGAGATTTCAGACCTTCACCAAGAGAGAAATAGAACGCGAAACCGGAAACAATTGCTATTATTTCCAAGATTAAAATAACCAAAAAAAACGAAGAGAACAAAGTACCTGAAAGGGCTGATTTACTGATGTTCGAAATGGTAGAATTGTTCATAGCTGTACTTGCCGAAGAGGTTATTGATACATACGCAGGAATAAGAATCATTGCCATGGATAATATCGTCGTGACTACCAGTATGATTTCCATCACAAAATTAACAATTAACCAGTCCCTTGCCCTCTTCATCCTGTTTGCCGAGGGCAGAGAGGTTTTGCTCACCTTTTTAAGAGCTATTATTAATTTAATGGCACCTATCAGTAAAATTATGATTCCGGCGAAATCAACAAATGGAATAATTGCTAATATCATTCCTAAAAATATCCAGAAGAGTGCATTCTTCAGAGAAGAAAGGGCATCCTGAGTTACTGAATCAAATGATTGAAAAGTAATAGGTCCCTGATTATTTATGGCAGGGCTGGAAGAGAATGTCTGATTGATCATAGACCCACATCTCTCACAGAACACTGCATCATCAGGATTATTATACCCGCAGACAGGACATGTTTTCATCTTTTCATCTCTCTTTATGAAATAACAGATAATCTTTTACCGCTATTAATTGATTTTCCAAATAATCCATTTTTAGAACTAAAATATTTATATAAAAAATAACTTACGTGACAATGCAATACAAGTACACAGTACTAACTAATACAATGCTTGGAGCCTTAATGGCTTCTATAAATATGAACATTGTTATGATCACTCTCCCTAGCATTTTCAGGGGCTTGAATATAAATCCATTCGCTCCTGGAGAATTTGTATACCTTCTATGGATATTAATGGGGTATAGCATAGTACTCGCTTCTATACTTGTAACCTTTGGAAGGGTTTCTGACCTTTATGGAAGGGCAAGAATGTATACCTGGGGTTTCATTATATTCACAATCGCATCTGTCTTGCTTTCAATTGTCCCTGGTAATTCTGGAAACAATGGTGCACTGATGCTCATAGTCTTCAGGATGGTACAGGCTGTAGGTGCTGGATTTCTGATGGTCAATAGTACAGCTCTTTTGACTGATGCCTTCCCCATCTATGAGAGGGGAAAGGCAATGGGAATTAACCAGATTTCATTCATAGTCGGTTCCCTCCTTGGATTAATTCTCGGTGGATTCCTCTCAGGATATGACTGGCATCTGGTGTTCATAGTTAACATACCGTTTGCAATCGCAGGTACAATTTGGTCAATATTCAAACTCAAGGAAACTGCAGAAAAACAGAAGGTCCATATGGATATATGGGGAAATGTAAGCCTGGCACTTTCCCTCATTTTGATTTCACTCGGTTTTACTTATACCCTTGAACCTTATGGAAACTCTCAGATGGGATGGGGTTCCCCATACGTTATAGCCTCATTTATAGTTGGGATCATATTCCTGATTGCCTTTGTATTCATTGAGAGGAGGGTCAAGGGCCCACTCTTCAATCTTTCCCTATTCAGGATCAGACCGTTTGCCTATGGAAATTTGAGCCTTCTATTATCATCTTTGGGAAGAGGAGCAGTAATGTTTCTCGTGATAATATGGCTGCAGGGAATATATCTGCCCCTCCATGGTTTTTCATATACTCAGACTCCATTCTGGGCAGGAATTTACATGTTGCCCATGCTGCTGGGAATGGTTATATTCGGACCAATAGGTGGTGCACTTACGGATAAATACGGGGCAAGAATATTCGCAACTAGCGGAATGATTGTTACATCAATTGGTCTGTTCCTACTGACTCTCCTCCCATACAATTTCAATGCAATTCAATTCGAACTCATAATATTCCTGATAGGTATCGGCGGAGGTCTGTTTGCAGCACCAAACACCACGGCCATTATGAATGCGGTGGCTTCAAAGGACAGGGCTTCGGCAAACGGTATGAGAATGACAATAAACAACGTCTCGTCCACGATATCCATGGCAATATTCTTCTCAATAACAATCACAATCTTCTCTCAGAAGCTTCCATCAGCAATGATCAGCAGCGCAACTGCGATAGGTGTTCCATACCAGCTGGCTCTAAGATTATCAAACATACCTCCTTCTGGTGCTCTTTTCGGCGCATTCTTGGGGGTGAATCCCATTTCAGTAATTCCATCCCAGCTGCTTTCAACTTTGTCTCCTTCAACACTTGCTGCCCTTGAGTCCAGCACGTTTTTCCCAAAGGTTATAGGACCTTCATTCATGGTAGGTCTTTCGTATTCCATTTATATAGCGCTTGCTCTATCAATACTAGGTGCAGTGTTTTCAGCTTTGATGGGTGAACGTTATGTGCATGAAGAACATGGTGTTAATGAAACCACCAAAGAGATAGGGGAGGTCCCAGATGGAAGTAAATAATTTGATTGAAAAATATTTCAAGGTCAAGAAAATCATGGCAATAATTCACAGGTCGGCAGCACTTGAAGACAACGATATGACTCTCACTGATGCCGTTGTTTTTCTTAAGATTAATTCAGAGAATGAAATGACACTCGGTAAACTTTCTGAACTCACCGGTTTCTCAAATACGCTTATAACATTCACTGTTGATTCACTTGAGTCAAAAGGTCTGGTCACAAGATCGAGGGGTAAAGACAGAAGAACAATATTGGTCACAGTCACAGATAAAGGGAAGGAAAAATATAATACAATGAAGGATTCATTCAACAAGAATTTCAGTAAATTGTTTTCCAGGCTGAGTGAAGAGGAATTAGAGAGACTGATGAAGGATTTCGATGATATCATAGAAATCATGGAGAAGGTAGTTTCCCACAAATAAATAGAAAAAGCGTATTAACTATTCCTTCATTATTTAAATAATGGATCTATTGTTTGGGCCAGTGCCATCTAGAAGACTTGGGAAAAGCCTTGGAGTTAATAATATCCCCAATAAGCTATGTTCATACAGTTGTTCGTACTGCCAGCTTGGAAAAACTACAAATTTCCAGGTAGAAAGGAAGAAATATTATCCACCTGAAGAAATATTCTCAGAGGCAAGATCAAAGGTAGAGAGTACTGGAAGAGATAACATAGATTTCATAACATTTGTTCCGGACGGTGAACCGACCCTTGATGTAAATCTTGGAAGAGAAGCAAATCTTTTGAAAGGTCTGGATATTCCAATAGCAATAATTACTAATTCTTCTCTTTTGTATTTGAAAGATGTCAGGGAGGATTTGAAGAATTTTGATCTTGTTTCCCTGAAGATAGATGCAGTTTCAGATTCAGTATGGAAAAAGATTAACGCTCCTGATCCAAGGCTCAGGCTTGAGTCCATTAAAAGTGGAATTTTGGACTTTTCATCAGAATATGGGGGAAAACTTATCACTGAAACCATGATGATAAGTGGCATAGATTATGAAAATGAAATTTATGACATAGCTGAATTTCTGAAAATGGTGAATCCATCAGAATCCTACATTTCTGTTCCTATTCGCCCTACTCCGGAAAAATGGGCAACTCCACCTAAAGAGGATATCCTCAACAAGGCATATCAGGCATTTTCAGAGGTTGTGGGAAAAGTTGAGTTCCTGACTGGCGCTGAAATGGGCGAGTTTTACTCAACGGGAAATTTTGAAATGGACGTACTGTCAATCACATCTGTTCATCCGATTAGGGACGATTCAATGGATAAATTTCTGAGAAAATACGGAATGAATTATGGAACAATAGAGAAAATGATTGAAGAAAAGAAAATAGTTAAAGTTCTATTTAATGGTCATTATTTTTTCCTAAGAAATTTTAGGGAGAGGGAGTCACTTTATCATTAGAGGATATTTTGACCTTTATGAGGGACGATGCGATTATTGATATTACTATTGTTGCAAGTATTATTATGGAATATGTGGACTGATCTATAAAACCTCTTGAAAGAGAGTAAGTAGCGATTACTATTCCCACCGCACCCCTGCCACCCATTATTCCTGTGGTTTTCCATACATTATTAGGCACTATCACCTTTTTCAGTACCAGATGGTCTAGATATAATGATACTGCAAGATCTATTCCTATGATTGAAATTACAACTGTAATTCCAAGTGGATTTGGCAGTGATTTTATTGAACCAGCTATGCTGAAAAATATTGGAATAAAAAATGTGTTATTGAGAATTCTAAGCGAGGTTGTGAGGGAATTGAAAATTTCATTGCCCAGAAATTCCCTCCTTATAAGTATACCTGCAAAGAATGCACCGAGTATAAAACTGATGTTCAGGTCATTGAATAGAGAAGAAATGACAAGGGCAAAGAGTATGATGACAGACATTGCCAGCTCATCCACTCTTCTTATATTTTTCAAAAGTATTGAATCAAGGCTTATCTTGTAATGTATAAGGAGTCTGTCTGCTACAAATATTAACAATAGAATCAGAAACACTATTAGAAGTACGAATGCTGTATAGGATATTGTTCCTCCTATGGACCCAATAAGAATGAAAGAGAACATATCAACCAGCACAACTGTAAGAAGCACAATCTGCCCATCTCTTTCATTTGTCAGATTATTTTGCATAACAAGCACAGAAACTATGGAAATTGATGGAACAGAAACAGACAGGGCAATTACTAGTGAACCAATAACTGTCATATGGAGTATTGAGAAAGAAAACAGGAGAATGGCAAGCATTGGAATAACAAAGGAACTAAGCGATAGAAGAAGTGAATGCTTTATATTCTTAGTGAATAAATCTGTTGTTACCTCTATCCCTATCAGAAGAACTATGAAGAATATTGAGACATCCTCTATTGCATTGATCTGACTGTTGATCTGCACTGCATTGAGAACAGCTGGGCCTATGATTATACCGGATATCAGTTGGCCAACTACCCTCTCTGTTCCCAGCCTGTGAGCAACCTCTCCAAGAAGAGTGGAGGAGAATAATATAATTAGAATATCTGTAATAAAGTCCATTCTATATCGAGTGAGCCAGATAATCTGTTCTTCCGCCGTCAACCAGCAGTACCTGGCCATTCATGTAATTTGAGTCATCAGATGCCAGGAATACTGCTACCTTTGAAACATCTTCCACTTTTCCATATCTCCCTATAGTTGTGCTCTTTTCAAGAAAATTCTTGATCATTGCTGTTTCCTCAGGTGTCCTTGCATATGTAGTCAGGTCTGTTTCAATCCACCCGGGAGCTATGCTGTTTACCCTTATGCCATATTTTGAAAAATCAAAGGCCATCCTCTTTGTGAGATTTATCACTGATGCTTTGGTCATTGAATAAAATGTGGTATTACTTAATGCAGTTCCTATTCCTGCGTTTGATGCAATGTTGATTATTTTTCCTCTAGAGATTTTTAATAGGTTCAGTGATTCTAGTGTTGCGTATATAACGCCCATTACATTTGTATCTATCATTTTCCTGACCTTATTTTCATCAAATTCCTCAAATGGCATATTCAGCATGATGCCAGCATTGTTCACAAGGATGTCCATTCTTCCAAATTCCCCTTGCAAGAAATTTATTGCCTGCTTAACTTCATTTCTCTTCGTAACATCACATTTAACCTTCATTATTCCTTCCTTTTCAAGATCTGCTGCCATTTCCCTGCTGCTATTGTATGTGATTACAACATTTGCTCCTTCCTCCCTGAATTTTAGTGCAATATCCCTTCCTATTCCCTTTGACCCTCCAGTTATTAGAACCACTTTTCCTTCCAACCTTGACATGATTTCATATGATATCCATCGTATAAAAAATTAATGCAACATTTTTTAATTTTGGAGATAATATGCAAGAATCAAGTCCGTTAGATAACACATCAGATTTTAATAATTCAAAAGTATAGCGCATCAGTGAAGGCAGTTATTATAGCAGAAAAAACGAGTGCTGCGATAAGGATAGCCTCTTCTCTGGCAGATTCTTCTGTGAAAAGGGAAAAGATTGGTTCTGGATACGTATTGAATTTCGAGAAGGATAATAATCATTATTCTGTATTACCATTGCGAGGTCATATTATTGAAATAGACTTTCCAGAAAAGTACAACAACTGGAAGCTTGATAAATTGAAGGAGATGGTCTATGAGAAACCTGTAGAGAAAATTAAGATAAAGGGCATAGACAACGTTCTCAGGAGACTCTCTTCGGAAGCCGACTTAGTGATAATAGCAACTGATTATGATAGGGAGGGTGAACTTATAGGGGTTGAAGCGCTTAAAATAATGGAAAGGGAAGACGGAGTAAAGAGGGCAAAATTCAGCGCACTTACAAAATCTGAACTGCTGGATTCTTTCAACAATCTATCTGAAGTAGATTATAATCTTGCTGGTTCGGCTGAATCAAGACAGGTCATAGACCTCATATGGGGAGCTATACTTACTAGATTTTTCAGCATTGAAACAAAGAGGCTGGGAAAGGAGTTCATTTCAGTTGGCAGAGTTCAGAGTCCTACACTGGGAATCCTGGTTGAAAGGGAAATTGAGATTCGAGATTTCATCCCTGAAACATATTATGAGCTTTATCTACTTTACAGAGGTTTAAGATTCACATATAAGGAAAATCCTATAAAGGACGAGAAGGAGGCTAACGATCTTCTTAAAAGAACGAGATCTCAGAAAAATGCCAGGGTAAAAAATGTTGAGGATAAAGAGAGAACAATTTACAGACCGATACCTTTCTCAACAACTGAATTTCTCAAAGAGGCAAACAAGATGGGCATTTCCGTCGAGAAAGCCATGGGGATAGCAGAAACGCTATACCAGCAGGGTAAGATTTCATATCCAAGGACGGACAATACGGTCTACCCAAGGACCATAAGCACAAAAAATGTACTCTCTGCCCTAGGGAATTCTTACCTTAAGAAGGAGATTCAGAGCTTAATTAGGGAGAGTAAACTCGTTCCCTCAAGGGGAAAAGTTGAGACTACAGATCATCCTCCAATATATCCAGTGGCACCTATCAGGAAGGATGAACTTAAAGGTGATTATTTCAGGATCTATGACCTGATTGCAAGGAGATTCCTTGCAACACTTGCAGAAAATGGAGTAGCGAATGAAAAAAATTATACAGTTGAATCAAGTGGCCTTGAATTCATTTACACTTCCTCGGCTCTTGTGAAAGAGGGGTGGATGAAATACTACCCCTTTGTTTATTACCAGGAAAAGGAAGACCCAGATCTTTTTAAAGATGCTGAATTCAATTACGATGATGCTTTAATCGATACAAGGCAGACAACTCCTCCTCCAAGGTATTCTCAGGGGGCTCTCGTTGAAAAAATGGAAAAACTCATGCTTGGCACAAAAAGCACCAGGCATGATATTATTCAGAAACTTTATGATAGGGGTTTTATCGAGGGAAATCCAATTATAGTCAAGCCATTGGGAATGGCCCTTGTAGAATCTCTCCTGCTCAATTCGGTTGATATTGTCAAGCCTGAGATGACAGCGAGACTTGAGAGTGAAATGGATCTTATAGCTTCAGGCAAGAAGGAGAAGGAAGAAGTTATCCAGGACAGCAGATTGATGCTTGATAAACTCATTGATGATCTGCTCAATAAAGCTGGGAAGATAGGTGAGAAATTCAATGAAACACTTAAGAAAGAGAGAAAGGTTGGGAATTGCCCCAAATGCGGATCAGACCTTATAATAGATAACGGGAAGAACTACAGATTTATCAAATGCGTTGGACCAGCCAATGATTTCTTTTATTTCCTTCCGAGGACCGGCAAAATTGAAATAACTGATGAGAAGTGCCCAGAATGTGGATTATTTTTGATAAGAGTTATAAGAAAAGGACAGAAACCAGAATTGAGATGTGTGGACCCGAAATGCAAATACAACTCCAGTAGGGAAAATTTTGGCAAATGCCCGTCCGATGGGGGAAATCTCATACTCAGAAGAAGTAGGATGGGGACCAAATTCATAGGATGTAGCAATTATCCCAGATGCACTGTAACCTTATCGATTCCTCAGAATATTGAGATTATTCCAACAGATGAAATATGTTCTGTTGACAATTTTCCTCTTGCGATATTCAAATACAAGGGAAAAGAGGTGAAGCAATGCCTGAATCCAAAATGCCCAAGCAGACGTGGTACAGGAGACTGATATTCCTATTTATTTTTGTCCTCACAAATGTGCTTGCTATATATTCTCTACCCCTTTTCATATCTCCTGCAACACAATCACTCAAGGAATCCAGTGGAAATTCTATTATTTTCCCGATATACTACATTGCTGCAATAATTCTTTTCACGCTTGTATTCATATACCTAGCAAGAAAACAGAAAATCTCTGTCCTGAAAATTCTTATAGGAATTCTTCTGGGATATTCTCTATTTGTGATACTCCTCATGGACTTATCATTCCTATTCCTGATTCCTGATTTTATAATAACAGTGATGCTTACGGTTACGCTTATTTTCTTCTCTTTTAAGAGAAAGAGAATAGCGGTCTATGCACTTGGAATCATTCTTGGGGCTGGGATTGCAGCCATTCTTGCATCTATCATCACCCTTGAGATAACTGTCATTATAATGGCAGTATTCTCAATCTATGATTATCTCTCTGTCAACATCGCAAAGAGCATGATAGAAGTTGCTGAGACTGCAATGGATTCTGGATTACCATTATTATTTTCAGCAGGTGAGGGGGATGAGACAATAGCTATGGGATTTGGTGATACTGTACTTCCAACATTCGCTCTCATGGCGATTCTGGTTGATGTTAATTTCACGGCATATGCAGTTTCTTTTGCATTTGCCGCTGCTTCATTCATTCCGATGATGTATTTTGCGTCACGTAAACCCCAGCCAGGTCTGCCTTACATGATGAATGGGATATTCCTGGGACTCATATTTTACTTCATCTCTTTACATTTTATTTTCTAATAAAAGTATGTCATAAATTATTTTACTTTAATTATTGGAAAAAATTAGGAAAAATATATATACCAAGTATGACATATTGATGCCATATAACAGACGATCGTCATACAGTGAGGTAAAATGTTCCTTAAAAGAATAGAAATGGAAAATTTCAAGTCCTTTGGAAAAAGGACGGTAATAGATTTTAAGAGAGGATATACTAGCATCACTGGACCAAATGCATCCGGAAAGAGCAATATTGGGGACGCACTCCTTTTTGTACTCGGGACCAAGAGCAACAAGGTTTTGAGAGCCCAGAAACTCACTGATCTTATTCACAGGAACAATTCCGGAAAATTATCCCCATACCTTAAGGCCAGTGTTACATTTGACAATTCAGATAAATCAATACCACTTGATTCAAATGAAGTCACATTTACAAGAGTGGTAAAGCTTTCAGAGACAAATGATGATTATTCTTCATATTATTTTATAAATGAGGATAAGGCCAGGCTCCAGGATTTTGAATACCTCCTTGAAAAGGCCAAGATATTTGCCGATGGTTATAATTTCGTGAGGCAGGGAGATATAACTAGCATTGTGGAGATGACACCAAACGAGAGGAGGGGAATATTAGAGGAGGTAGGAGGCATCTCTGCATATAATCAGGAAATAGAGAAAACTGGAGAGGACAGGAATAAAGTCCAGGAGAATATGGTCACTGTTCAAGCTTTGATAACTGAGATCAGCAGTAGGGTGGAACTTCTATCTTCGGAAAAGGATCAGGCACAGTTATACCTTGACAAGAAAGGTGAGATGAACAGACTGGAAGGCATACTCAAGCACAGAAAGAAGACAGAGATTGAAAAGGAAATTGTGACGATAAATGAGCAGATCGGCAAAATCAACCAGGAGATAGGGGAAGCTGACGAATCTATCAGGAACCTTGTCAACAGGAATAATGATCTTGAGGAAAGGCTGAAAAATCTTGAGAAAGATAATAAAGAAATAGAGGAATTTCAGAAAATAAAAGGGGACCTTGATACAAAGAAACTTGCTTATGCAAAGGGACAGATGGAGCAAGACAACCTTGAGGAAAAAATATCAGATTACAAATTGGAAATTGAAGATTTGAAGAAAAGGAAGAAAAAGCTAGAGGAAGAACTAACTTCATTGAACAAAGAATTTACAAATCAGGAAAATTCTCTTAAAAGGGAGATGGAAAAATTATCATCGCTTCAAAAACAGATCGATGATCTTGACAACAAAGCAAGGGACTCATTGACAAAGAATGATGAACTCAATAAAAAAATAGAAACACTTAGGAAAGAAAGGGATAAAGTGATGATAGAGTTTAATGGCGCTTCCTCTGAGGAAGCCAAACTTGAAGCTAAGAAAAATAGTCTAATTGAAGAAATATCGAAGGGAGAGGAAGAGATTCAGACTTTGGAATTTTCCATTAAGGACAGTGACTGGAGAATAAAGAATCTCAACAAGGGAGATAATGTATCTGATTCGCTTAAAAAAAGGTACCTTGAAATAAAGAATAGGTCATCTGAGCTTCGCCAGGAAGAGGACAACCTCACAAAGGAAATAGAGAAGCTCGAGGGCGAGGCAGGTAGAATGCAGGGAGTTAAACTTTCAGGGATATGGGACAGTATAAATTTCATTCTTTCTGAGTCTTCAAGGGGAAACCTTAAGGGAATAAGGGGTACAGTTGATTCACTCATATCATATTCAAAGGAATATGAGAAGGCAGTAAGAGCGGCAGGAGGAGGAAGACTACAGAGCATTGTTGTGGAAACTGATGCCGATGCTCAGGCTGCCATAGAACTTCTTAAAAAGAGGGAAAAGGGAAGATTGACATTCCTTCCACTGAACAAAATCATACCAATAAGGCCCAAAGGAAAGTCATTGATGCTTTCTCAGGATAAGAGAACAATGGGTCTGCTTGTTAATAATATAAAGTATGAACCATCTCTTGACAGTATTGTAAGTTATGTTTTCTCAGATACCATACTGGTGTCTGATATGAATACTGCTAGGGAAATAATGGGTGGAGTTCGTATTGTTACCTTAGAGGGTGACCTCATAGATCCGAGCAATGCGATGACTGGCGGAAATCTGGGAAAGAGGGAGATAGAAAAGGACATAGAATCGATCACCTCCAAGCTTTCCAGTTTAAAAAATAAAAGGAAAGAGATAAGAGATGAATTGAACGATCTTGAAGAGGAATTGAGAAATATTACTGAAAAGATAAACAAAGCTAACTTAGAGACAGGAAAGGGGGAAGGTACTTACCAACAGCTTACTGAGAGAAAGAAGGAACTGGAGGAACAGCTTAGAAAGAAGAAGGATTATGTTGAAGGAAGGAAAAAACTGCTTGAACTTAATAAAGATGAAATTTCAAGGATTAAGAATCATATCATGTCCTTATCAAAGGAAATATCTGAAATTGATGCAAGCATAGAGAAAATAAATAAGGAGAGGGATTCACTGCTTGACAGGGAAACAAGGGATAAGATTTCCTCGCTTAAAGTTCAACTTAACCAGCAGAAAGAAGTTGTTAATTCTTTATCTTCTGAAATAAATGAAGTTAAGGTCAAAATCGGATCACTTAACGCAACTATAACTTCCATTAATGAGTCAATATCATCGGATGATAAGGATTTGAAGTCATATGAAGATAAGAAAAAAAATCTGCTTGAAGAAAATAACAGGATGAAGAATGAGATCCAGGCAATATCGTCCATTTACGAGAAAATGGAATCCAGACTTAAGGAGAAGGGAAAGGAAATAGAACAACTAAACAATGAAAAATTCAAGGTTAGGAGTGAGATAGATTCTCTGAACACAGTGAAGAAGACGAAGTTTGACTTTATGCTTTCCCTCCAATCCAAGATGAGCGATGCTGAGCAGAGACTTGCTGAGATCAGGAGAGAGATAGAGGAGAGGAAATTATCATTTTCAGAAGATCACAGGTCTTCAGAGGAGATAAAGAAGGAAATAACTTTGATTGAGAATACCCTGAAGCAGATGGAGCCAGTGAATCTTAAGAGCATAGATGATTATAATCAGGAGAGCGCAAGATTGAAGGAACTGAAGGAAAAGAAGGAGCATCTCGAACTTGAAATAAGTAAGCTTCAGGACCTTGAGAAAAGACTGGAGGAGCAGAAGAAAGTAGTGTTCTTGGAAGTATTCGAAAAGGTAAATGAGAATTTTATAAATATTTACAGGGAGCTTACAAATGGAGGTGAAGGGTACCTGTACCTTGAGAATGTTACAAATCCATTCGAAGGTGGCCTATACATCAGGGCATCATCAAAAGGGAAGAAAGTGGACAATCTTGCTTCACTAAGTGGAGGAGAGAAGAGCCTTGCAGCTTTATCATTCATTATAGCAATACAGCAGTATGATCCTTCCCCCATATATTTCATGGATGAGGTGGATATGTTTCTGGATGGAGTGAACGCTGAGAATGTCGGTAGGATGTTCAGGAGGAATTCTGACAATGCACAAATAATAGCCGTCACTCTCAGAAAATCCACAATGAAATACGCACACCAGATGATTGGGGTAACTTATCAGGACAGGAGCAGCATAGTGATAACAAGAGATATGGGCTCGGAGGAGCAGGTGATCACATGAGCATGGAAATTTTGACAGGTATACTCAATGAAGAAGGGGACAAGACTGTAATAGAGAAGATGGTTGAAAATGAATTGAATCCTGAGCTTGAAAAGAGAAGGACAGAAATCATTTTAAAGGTCCTTGAAGTCGTGAGCAAATATGACCTTGATCCATGGAATATTGACCTTGAAAAGTTCACGAGAATTTTCATGGATGAGATCAACGACAAATTCAGGGATTTCCCAGTTGCCGGGAAAATAATTTACTTTGCCTGGATAAACCTCAGGATGAAGAGTGAAATACTTATTCCTAAAAATGAGGTTATCGAGGAACAGCTGGATGATATGTTCTATGATTTCTCACAACAGGAGCCTGAAAATTTCGATAATATCTCGCTGTCATACATACCTGTTGAAAAGAGGAACATCACAGTACAGGACATTATTGATGCAATAAAGAATACTCCACTCAACGCGGTTAGAAACAGCCTTAAGAAAGCCAAGAAGATAATATTTCAGGAGAATTCACATCCAGAGGATCTTCATGTAATCATAAAGGAAATATGGAGAAGGATGATAGATCTGGGCACAGATCATTTCCCCATGGACTCTATCCTTGAAGGTTCAAGGGAAGACCTGATAGATGTCATAATATCAACTCTTTTCCTGACATATTATGGAAGAACTGAAGTGAATCAGGAAATACCTTACGGAACAATCTGGATAAAAATAGTCGATAAATCTGAGACACAGTCTCCCGTTCCAGAAACTAAGCTTGAGGAAGATCTGTTTGCAGTATGATTCATGAATTGAGAGATGCACGGGGGTTCAGAGTAAAGATACCTGAAAAAATAGGAAGCATAGTAAGTTTAAGCCCTGCAGTTACTGAGATACTATTCGACCTTGGACTCGAGGATTTGGTTGATGGAGTCACACCATACTGCGTTCGCCCTGACAGAGCAAGACAGAAGAGGAAAGTTGGAAGTTACGGGTATGTGAATAGAGAATTGCTCGAAAATTTGAATCCTGATATCATTCTAACGGTAACAGGATATCAGGATAAATTGGTGGATGATATTAGGGGTAAATTCAATGTATTTTCATTTGAGCTACCCGCAACGCTTTCTGGAATAATTGATCTTGTCGTGAGGGTTGGAATAGTGACAGGAAGAATTGATGAAGCAAGAAATATTGAATCGCAGCTTGTTCAACAATTGTATAGATTGAATAAGTTCAACGGAGAATCAGTGTACATTGAACTCGATCTGGGGGGTCCTGTGACCTTCGGGGCCCTGTCTTACATCACTGATTCCCTGGTTTTCATGGGTCTTAATCCTATCTATGCGAAGGAGATGAAGGAATGGATCACACCAGATTCAGATTTTGTTAGGGATATTAACCCCCATTTCATAATACTTGAACCCAAGATGTTTTCCAGGAGGGATGAAAATATTGTGGAGAGAATTGTAAGTGAAAGAAGCTGGCAAAATATCGGCGCATACAGGAATCACAGAATATTTATCACACCTGGAAACTATGATTTCTTCGCCCACCACGGCCCTTCTTTCATTAGGGAAACTCTACCCTGGCTTTCCTCTTTAGTACCTAAATAAATTTCTGCATAATGTATGCATCTGATCCATCGTTGTAATAGGAAGGAAGCAGCCCAGTTATTATGTAACCCCTATTCTTATAGAAATTTATAGCTTCTATATTATCAGTCTTTACTTCTAATTTTATTCTATTTACCTTCACATTGGAAGCTTCCTGCTCAAAAAGTGTTATGAGGCCAGTACCTATGCCCATTTTCCTGTAAGGGCTATCCACTGCAAACATCAGGATCCTGGCTTCCTTTTCACCTGATAATCCACCACATATGAATCCTGCAACCTTATTCTCAGCCATTCCTATTATAAATGCGGAAGGCCAAGACCTGTAAATATCTAAAAAAATAAAATCATTGTATCGTTCAGTCAGGTTGCGCCTTGTTATGTCAATTATCTGTTGCAGATATTCCGGTCTGAATGTCCTGAACTGAACGAACATATACCTCAGAATGTCTGAATTTCGCCTTTCACGAGCATCTCAGTTATTCTGTTGAGATGTGCAAGCCAGTCGTCTGCAATGTTTGTGAAGTCCTTGAGGTATCTCTTTGCTGTTGCATCATCCGTACCTACAATCTGTATGTTGGCAACGTGTGGATCGTCAATTGGCCTGCCAATCTGAGAAACTATTCTGACATGTATTTCCTCTACTTCGCCATTCGATTCCTTGTGGCATTGTTCTGCAATCTTCCATGCTGCAAGATTGTAGAGCTTTCCTACATGAGTTACAGGATTTTTTCCCGCTGCCGCTTCCATGCTCATTGGCCTGTAGGGTGTTATGAGACCGTTTACCCTGTTCCCCCTTCCAACAGATCCATCATCCCCATTCTCCATTGAGAGACCCGTTACGGTCAGGTAATATATGTTATCTTTCGGACTATCTGCCGTGTTGACGAATACGTTCACATTCCTCTTGGTGTTCTTTTGAACATGTTTCAATATCAGCTCCCTTGCCTTTTCCTTCTTATCCTGATAATCTTCCTCATTTTTCAGGTACTTTCCAACCATTGCCGCCGCAACTGTAAGATTTATTGTATCCCCCTTTCTGAATCCCATAACTTTTACATCATAACCGAGTGCAGGGATTGTTTTTTTCAATTCTCCATTTATGTAGTGTTCAGCATCAAGGACAGCCCTTTCAGTTTCAGAGAATGGAGCAAAACCTACCCCGAATGAAGTATCATTCGCAAGAAGCTTAGCGGTATCATAGAGAGATCTGAGATCAACTGACCCATGACCTATTCTGCAGTCAACCATTATGTCGCTTTCCACATCTATAGTATTAAACCTTTCTCTCAGGTACTGTATTGCTGCCTTCGTAGCAATGCTTCTATAAGGAATTCTTTCACCGTTAACAGTGGTTGTTGCCCTTCCTGACAGCAGAATATAAACGGGTTCCAGAACAACTCCCCCATTGAAAGCTGGCTGTGATTGACCTCCAACTACCTCAACCTGGTCAGTGTTATGATGCAGTATCCTGCCATAATGTTTCAGGTAATAATTGGAAAGTGCCCTGCTTACTGATTCTGCAATTCCATCTGACACTGAATCAGGATGCCCAATTCCCTTTCTCTCCACTATTTCAACTTCTCTTTTTTCAACCGGTGCCTGTGGTAATGATTCTACGACGATATTTCTTTCCATTATGGATTCCTCCAATATTTACTAAAATCTCATTCTACAATTAAAATCTTTGTAACAAAAAAAATCATAAAACAACAGTTTATCTATTTTCATATATTCCATGAATGATGATTGAAATTAATAGAAGAAATGCAATCATTTCAGTCTCAAACAAGGAAAAGACAGACATTTTGGCAAAGAGACTTATCGCTGAAGGATACAAAATTTATGCAACAAGGGGAACTGCGGATTATCTAAGAAAATTTTCATTGGAGATTCATAATGTTGAAGAAATCACCAGAGTCCCAGAAATTCTGGGTGGCAGAGTGAAAACTTTGTCTTCGTATCTTCTGGGAGGAATTCTAGCGAAGGATAGAAATGATCCAGATGTCAGGAAATTCGGAATAATTCCAATTGATCTTGTTTATGTGGAGCCATATGAGTTCGGAAGAAAATATCTGGAAAGGAAGGATGACCTCGTGGAAGATATAGATATAGGTGGCATTACTCTGATGAGGGCTGCAGCTAAAAATTTCAGCAGAGTGATAGTTGTACCCGGATCCGCATATATAGATGAGGTACTTGGAAATATGATGGATGGAAATATCTCTCTGGAATTGAGGAAAAAACTTGCATCAATAACATTCCACATAACCTCATTTTATGACTATACTATATCGGAATGGCTTGGATCAGATGATGAAATATTTATTGCAGGAGGTAAGAGATTTGTAGAACTCAGGTATGGTGAAAATCCGCATCAGAAAGCGTTTTCGTACAATTTATACAGACCATTCTTCGAGATGATCAGGAAGGGCAAGGAAATCAGCTACAACAATATAATGGATTCTTGGGCTGCCTGGGAACTTTCTTTGAGACTAGGCGATTATTCTGCTGTAGTTGTGAAACATGGATCCCCATGCGGTGCATCAGTAGGTAAGGATTCTATTCTGATGGCTTACGAATCTGATCCAGTATCCGCCTATGGGGGCGTTTATGCTGTTAACGGATTAGTAGGCACTGAGGAGGCAAAATTTCTGAAGGATAAATACCTCGAGGTATTGATTGCAAGGGAATACACTGAAGAAGCCCTGGAAATACTCTCAAAGAAGAAAAATCTGAGGATACTCAGGGGGAACGATGAAGTTTACAGAATCCCGGACGTAAAGACTGCTGGAAATGTCATATTGACTCAGGATTGGAACAAAAAGTCAGGAGATATATTTGAGAGTGTTGTCGGTAATGTGGATGATGAAACAATAAGAAATTTGAAATTCGGATGGGAGGTTATTAAATCAGTGAAGAGCAATGCAATAATTGCAGTTGATGGAATGCACCTAATTTCATCATCTGGAGGACAGCCAAACAGGGTTGATTCAGTGAGATTCTGCCTGGAGAAGGCGGAAAATAGTGGGAAAATAACTGAAAGAACCGTAGTAATTTCGGATGCATTTTTTCCATTCAAGGATTCGATGGAACTAATACATCAATATGGAATAAAGACTGTGGCAGCGCCTCTGGGATCTATAAGAGATGATGAAGTACTGGATTATGCAAGAAAAAATGGAATGGTTTTTGTAAAGGTTAAGGAGAGAGCTTTTAAACATTGATCATGGTATATATTTAAAAGTCCCTGATTTTATTTCAGTTATTTCCCCTTCCGAAAGAAGGTCGTCAACTATTTTTTCCAGTTCTTCCGAGCCTATCTCTTCACCAAGTCTTTCGTTTAACTCATCATATGTGATTTCCCTGAAATCCTTGATCAGCTTAAGTACCACGTCCCTATTGCCTATGCTATTTTTTGCGACAACTGTTTCTACTATTGCCCTGAATTTTTCAATATCAATGGACCCCTTCCTCTGCAATCTTTCTTCAATTCCCCTTGCCAATCTTTCAGATTCCATTACTTTGGATATTTCATCCCTTTCTCTTAACCCAGATGAGATGATTCTCGATACATTTATTACTCTTTGGTGAAGGAAATAGGCGGAAGATATCTCTGCATATTTTCTTTCCTGTGTAGAGACCTTGAAAATTTTTTCAGCGTAAAAACGTTTGCTGATATAACCCTGGTTGTTTGAGATGGATATCTTCCCTATAGCAATGATATCATTACCTTCTTCAATTTCATCAAGTAGCTCAAGGCTGTAATCGTAAAATTGCCCCACATAAAGAAAAACTTCATTAAGGCTGTCCTTAATCTTTACAAGGGTCTGATTTTCCTCATCGCTTCTTGAAATGAATTGACCTGCCAGAAGGAACCTGTTTACAAGAAGACCCATTTCAGTAAGTCCGTATTTTACTGCCTTTTCACCACCAGATGTCACAATTTCATCTATTCCAAGCAATTCGGGACTCAGCACTCTTTGGGCCGGCTCTCTCTCCATCATCTCAATTCCTCCATAATCTCTGAATATTTCTTTGTCAGTTCATCATCGGTTAAAACACTAATCTCCTCCATCTCCATATAATAGCTGTTTGATCCCTTGAAACCGTACAGTGAAAAGTCAACGAATTTAAGATTTATTATATTTTCCAGTTTATCGATTACAGACTGCACTTCCCCTTTTGATATGAGACTGTCTGCATCTTCTTCATTCATCCCTATAAGCGTTAGGATATTTTTCTGGTACAAGAAGACATTTGGGCTTAACGTACCATCATCTATAGTAATGCTGACCCTAAAGATCTTCTTTGGATTTGAGTCAGGATGACTATCGCATCTACCATTCTTGACAATTTTCCCGCATACTGGGCATACCTCCACTACCGGATTTCTGGAATAAATCTTGGTAACCAATCCGGTTCCACGAACCCTTCCCCTGCCATAAGAAGTCAGCTGTTCAAGATTCCTTAGAAATTCTTCCTTCTTCGCAATGATCTTTATTTCACTTCCCTTTCCAATGTTTAGATACAGCCTGTCCTTGAACTGCTTTACAGATGCATTGTAAATCTCAACTTCACCCTCATTCAAGGGAACACCCCAGCTCCTCACACCTATTGTTCCAGTATCATCTGACAGTACACCGCTGAACATTGTTGTACTATCTTTTCCTACATTTTCCTTTGATCCTGTGACCCTGAGATTTCCTTTAATGGAAAGGGAATACATATCTGGCTTCAGGTCCTTTATTTTCAATTTGACATTTGAAACATCAGTATTCTTTGATTTTTCAATGATCATTATCTGATTCCTGTTTGAAAGAGTGAGGTATGGTTTTCCGTTGAATTCTCCAATCTTTGAGTCCTTAATCAGAATGTAATCTCCCTTGGAATACTGATTCGATGGATCGAATATAGTGAATGGAAGCTTTCCCTTCTCATCCTCAAGATAACCCATGCACCTTTTCCTATTCTTTCCATCCTTTTCAAAATCTGTGCATCTTATACTGTTTATTCTTCCGATTAAATTACCACTGTAGCCAGCATTTGTATCTGAAAGATATGGAGCATCGAAAAACATATGAATATCTCCAGAGTATTTTCTAATAATTTCTAAGGCAACACTTACTGGACTTTCCTTCTGACTCTTAAGTCTGCTGCTGAACTCTGTCACTGCCTCCTGATTTCCTGACAGTGTTTTCTTCAACTTTTCCAGATATTCCTCTATGAACCCGTCATAAACCAAAACTTACCTACCCCTTGATCATTAATGTAATCAAGCAATAAAATTTATTCCCTTAATTTCTCGTGCAGTATTTTTTTTCTGTAATATCCAGGCTTTGTGATGATCTGATATGAACTCAGGAATTCATTTTCAAACAGTATGAATTTTTCTTTACCCAAATACATCCCCCTTTCCCTGGCAAATTTTCTTGGATTCTCTGTGATCATCCTGAGTATTTCGTCAGGGCCTATATGACCAGAATTCCTCTGGTATCTATAGAGGAATTCCGCCTCCTGCCATATGTTTGGTTCAGTTATGAAAACGTTGTCCGTCCCAAGCATCAGGGTACATCCCTCGGAAAGCATTCTGCTATAATCAGGCTTCTTCCCGAAGAATATATTAGACCTGGGGGTTATTGCAATGGGGATATTTTTTCTGGAAATTGTTTTTAGGTCATCCTCCGTGGCTTCGATTGCGTGCACAATGAAATCAGGTTCCAGTGCGATGAGAGAATCCACATTCTCTCTTTTGTTTTCACTGAAGTGAATTGCAAACAATTTTCCATGCTTCTTGGTCTCTCCGCTTAAAAGCTTCAACCAGTTGTATTCATAATCAGATACGGAACTTACAGCGAATCCCTGGGATCTTTTCAAAAGATACAATATTTCATCCTTATTTCCAGGTCTTGTCAGAAATATACCCCTGATACCCCTGAATGATGGAACTATGTCAAAGCCCTTTACGCCAGATTCTCTGAAGTCTATGAAAGCCTGAGTTCCCTGTTCCCTCATGTACTCAATACTTCTCTTCATTGCATTTGCCATTTCTTTGCCATCAGCTTCTTCTATCTTCTTCATTTTGAATCCACCGGGGCCAACTATCTCAGGAACACCTCCAACTGGTTCCTCATCTATGAATGAATCGCCGATGTGTGTGTGAAAATTGATCGGAGCTTGAATAAGTGTACCTTCCACTGTAGGGGATGATGTACCGTCTATGAATCTGTTTTTGCTGACATTGAATGAACCTCTTATCATACTTCCATTGAAGAAAATGTTGCCCCTGAATATGATATCACTCATTTTGTTGTAATCATTAATCAGTATAATATTTTTAAGCAGATTGCATTATCAAGAGAATGCTAAATTTCCTTGAGCAGGAGGATCTTAGAAAAGATGGTATGAGGATTCAAATTTTAAAAGCTATTGCCAGCTCATTTCAGAAAAATGATCCAGTCCAGAAGGTAAAATCTTACATTGAAGACAGGAAAGATATATTGACATCTGGAAGAATAAAGATTATTGGATTTGGAAAAGCTGCCTTCGAAATGTATCAGGGGGCTGAACTTGCTCTGGGTAACAAGATAATTTACGGAGGGATAATTATTCCCGACGATTTAAAGATAGACGGCAGTAAAATTCAAGCTGAGATTTTCCGTGGCACTCACCCATTTCTATCTGAAAAAACAATTGCAAGCACAGAAACTCTCTTGTCAAGGCTGTATCCATTGACTCCGCAAGACACAGTTCTTGTTCTTATATCGGGCGGAGGATCTTCACTTTTCGAATTGCTTGATGGCGAAATCAGTTTGGAAAGGTATAGGGAGATAATTAAATGCATGATGGATAATGGAGCCGATATCCAGGAACTGAATGCTGTGAGATTTCTGTTCTCAGGAGTGAAGGGCGGTAAACTGAAAAATCATCTGTGTCCAGCAAGAATAATAGGCATCATAATTTCAGATGTTCCGGGGGATGATGTAAGGTTCATTGCATCTGGACCTCTCTCTGATCCCCCTGATGATGATCTCATAAGAAAAACCATTAGGAAGTTTAAGATGAAATGCTCCCTCGATGTTAATCATGAAAATAAACAATATTTAAATAATTGCATTGCAGAAAATAACATTTTGATCAGAAACGAGGATTTTGTGCTTGCTATTGCACAGTATTTAACAAAGATGGGTTATTCTGTTCTAAATATTGGATCCGGAATAAGTGGACCTGTTACAAAGGTTTCAAAGATTATTCACAGCATTTCGGAGGATTATTTCCATCTTATTAAAAGGCCATACTTCTTTGTTGGTGGCGGGGAAACCTCTGTGAATGTCAGGGGAAACGGAATAGGAGGAAGAAACCTTGAGATGTGCCTGAGATACGTTCTGAACACCAAGAGAGGAGATAGATTCGTTTTTTCAAGCATAGGAACAGACGGGATAGATGGCCCAAGCAATGCAATGGGCGGTATTGTTGATGATAATACCTTAAAAATTGTCTCAAGAAATGAAATAAGAAACTACCTTTCAAACAGTGAAAGTTTGACACCGCTGAAGATAAGTGGAGACGTTATAATATCCGGCAGAACTGGCAACAATGTTTCTGATATTTTTGTTGGATATGTAGAGAGGATGTGATTCTTTCATCGTTAATTTTCAACAGAAATGATTTATTTCATAATGGATTCCAATCTATGGTCATGCAATACAGGGGGAAGAACGTATTCATCATCGCCCATAGAGGAGGAAGTTCATCTTTTGAAAACAGCATTTCATCATTTCTGGGAGCTCAGGAGATGAATGTGGATGCTGTAGAGTGCGATGTTCATTCGACCAAGGATGGAAAACTAGTGATTTCCCATGATCCAGACCTGAAGAGGATAGCTGGCATTGATCGGAAGATAAATGAGATGAGTTATGAGGAAATTTCTATGATAAGACTGCCGAACGGAGAGAAAATACCTACCCTTGATGAATTACTTGAAATTATGAAAATACCTGTGGTTATAGAGATCAAGAGTTATGAGACTGCATTTGCACTGCTATCCCTTTTTTCCAGAAGAAAGGATTTCATAGAGAAATGCGTGATAATCTCATTCTTCCATGAGGCAATAAAGGTAATGAAAAGGGAGATCCCAGATCTAATGTGTGGTGTCCTTTTTGCAGGCTTTCCTGTTGACCCAGTTTCAATGGCAAGGAATTCAGAATGTAATATGATATCCATTTACTACGAAGGTCTTACTGCTCAGTACGTTGAAAAATGCCATGAAGGTGGGATAATGGTCACTGTGTGGGCCCCAAATGATGAAAATGATATCAGATATTCCTTGGAAGCAGGGGTCGATGGTATAGGCTCTGACAGGCCTGATCTTGTGATAAAAATAATAAATGAATCACAATAATGAAGGACGGGAAAGTATTAATACCATATTCTTCAATATTTCACTTAATGATTGAATATTTGTTTTATTCAGCCTTTAAGACTGAACAAAAAGTTTGCCAATAGTTTTAAAATTGCTACTGCCTAAATTATCATAGGTGGGGATTAAAATTTTTTACAAATTCTAGGAAGGTATTTATAAGATATCTAAGAAATATTTATATATCATGATATTTATTCAAATTAACAGAAAGACAAAATTTATTTTATATATTAATTAATATATCAAAATAAAACATCCTATTTTCCTAATTCTTTAAACAAACAAGTCTTATTGATATCAGACAAATATCATACGATATATATAAATACTCTTTTTACCATTAAAGTTATTATGAGAGAGAGTAAAGGAAATAACAATGAGTCCCTACCGACTGAAGAGGTTCACACTCCTTCATCACAGCGCTTTCTTTCTTTCACAAAGGAAGCAATAGATAATCCAGAAGAATTTTGGAACACGCAGGCAGAGATCATAACATGGTACAAAAGGTGGGAAAAAGTTTTGGATGAAAGCAATGCACCTTTCTTCAAGTGGTTCATTGGTGGGAAGCTGAATGTTTCTTACAATGCTATAGATAGACATCTCATTTCTGGAAAGAGAAACAATGCAGCCTACATATGGGTGGCAGAGGACGGGGCTGAACACATTTTGACATATGAAGGCCTTTCTCAAAGGGTCAACTCATTTGCCAAAGCACTTCTAGACCTAGGCCTGAAGAAAGGAGACGTTGTGCTGATATATTTGCCGATGATACTTGAACTTCCAGTTGCAATGCTTGCAGCCGCAAGAATAGGTGTTGTATTTTCAGTGGTTTTCTCAGGGTTCGGGGCACAGGCAATAGCAGACAGGATAAATGATTCCGGTGCGAAGGTTGTGATAACTGCCGATGGGGGATTCAGAAGGGGAAAGATAGTTGAACTAAAAAAAGTGGTTGACGATGCCCTAAATATGACAAAGTCCGTTGAATACGTAATAGTTGTCAAGAGAACAGGGCACGAAATAAATATGGTCGAGGGTAGGGACTACTGGTGGGATCAGGTGAGCAACGATATAAATGCAAAGGTGAAGCCAGAAGTGATGGATTCTAATGATCCACTGTATATACTATATACGTCAGGCACCACGGGGAAGCCAAAGGGAGTTATTCACGGAAATGGGGGTTATAGTGTATGGATTGCAAATACCCTGAAATGGGCGTTTGACCCAAAACCGGATGATAGATGGTGGTGTGCAGCAGACATAGGATGGGTTACTGGGCATAGCTACATTGTGTTTGCCCCCCTGTTTCTAGGATTAACATCAATACTCTATGAAGGTGCGATTGATTTTCCATCACCTGATAGGATGTGGGCAATAATCGAAAGGTACAAGGTAAATATACTTTACACATCGCCAACAGCAATCAGGATGCTCATGAAATATGGGGACGTTTATCCACAAAAGCACAACCTTGACTCACTTAGGGAACTTGGTACTGTTGGAGAGCCAATAAATCCTGCAGCATGGAATTGGTATTACAATGTCATTGGCAAGGGTAAATGCCCTATTATAGATACATACTGGCAGACAGAAACTGGAGGATTTATAATCTCACCTGCTTCATACTTTGGTTTTGACAATCTCAAACCTGGTTCCGCAACTTTTCCTATGCCCGGTATAGATCCAGTCATTCTTGATGATAGTGGGAAGGAAGTTGAACTGGGCAACAAGGGGTTCCTTGTGATTAGGAGGCCGTGGCCCGGCCTTATGCTAACACTTAACAAGGACCCTGAAAGATACAAGGCAGTTTATTTCTCCAAATTCCCAGGGATGTATCAAACAGGTGACTATGCTGTGAAGGACGAAGACGGGTATTATTGGTTACTTGGCAGAGCCGATGAAGTCCTCAAAGTAGCAGGCCATAGGATAGGAACAATAGAAGTGGAAGATGCTCTGGTAGGGATTGCAAACATAGCTGAAGCGGCGGTCTTTGGAAAGCCTGACCCTATAAAAGGAGATGCAATCATATCGTTTGTAACACTGAAATCGGGTGAAGTACTGACGCCAGCTAAGATAAATGAGCTGAAGCAGCAGATTAGAGAGAGGCTTGGACCTATAATGGTGCCGGAGGAAGTACATACTGTCAGAATTCTCCCAAAAACTAGGTCTGGAAAAATCATGAGGAGGGTGGTGAAGGCAGTTTACTTAAACCAGATACCCGGAGATATCACAACTTTGGAAGATGGCGCCTCCCTGGAGGAGATAAAAGCTGCCCTAGAAGCATTCAGAAAAGAGGTGACATGATGGTTGAAAAAGAATTAGCAAATCCCGCACCACTTGGACTTGCCGGCTTTGCACTAACAACAATTATATTGAGTCTTTACAATGCCAAGCTCTTGCCTGCTGCAGGAGTTTCCGTGGTAGTGCCCATTGCATTCGCATACGGTGGACTTGCCCAGATGGCAGCAGGAATGTGGGAGATGAAATCTGGGAATACCTTCGGGTATGTAGCGTTCTTTACATACGGTGCATTTTGGGTAGCCTATGCACTTCTGGTGTGGAGCCTTGGAGCCGGTCTTCTATCATTGGGGGCTGGATCTGCTCCTGGAGACGCAATAGGGATATTCCTTGCTATGTTCGGGGTGTTCACATTCTATATGTGGATTGCAAGCTTCAAAACTAACTGGACCCTGTTCGTGGTATTCCTACTGCTCTGGATAACATTCTTTGTTCTGGCAATTGGTAATTTCAATTCTTCAACTTCTACAGTACAGGCAGGAGGATACATAGGAATTCTAACAGCAATTTCTGCATTCTACGGTTCCGCTGCGCAGGTTGTGAATTCTACATTCGGCAGAAATGTTCTACCACTTGGCGGTAAGCCTATAAAAGATTGAAATAATTTGTTCTATTTCTTCATATTTCTATTTATTATTTTCATTATTTTGCCCTTATCCTTTAATTTCATTCTCATAAATTTCTGATACGTATTCCCCTATTGCAGGTGCAGCGGTAAGGCCGGGTGACTCAATCCCTATTAAATCTATTAGCCCAAACATACCTTTGCCCTCTTCGTGTTTTATTATGAAATCCCTGAAGCCGGATCTTGAAAATTTCAATTTGGGCCTTATGCCTGATGAATCTTGACTCATTCGAAGGCTGTCTATGGATGGTAAATAACTCCTTATAGCATCACGAAAATCTTTTTCACTTGTTTCAACATTATAATCTATTTTCATTACTTTATAGCCATTTGGTCCTGCCTTGACTGAACCCGAAATATCTGGAGTCAGATGGATACCCAAACCTGGCCCGTCTGGCACAGGATAGATTAGCCTCTTTACAGGTGGATTTCCTAAAATCCTGTAATAATCTCCCTTAAAATACTCCAACCTGTAGCCAAGACCGTCAATATCCATTCCAAGCATTTCTGGTATCACATCGGAATAAAGGCCGGCACTGTTTATCACTGTTCGTGCATTGATAGAAGAACTATCAGTGCCACTGATGAAATCGATCTGATAACCATCCTTGATCTTTTTCATTCCACGTACTTCAGTGTTTAAAGATAGATAGGCCCCATTGTTTATGGATTCTGAATAAAAATAATTCAATAGTTCGCTTGGCTCGACAATCCCAGTGGTTGGAGTGTAAAGAGCCATTTCTGCTTCAACATTTGGCTCCATTTTCTTAATTTCATCTTTATCTAGAAATTTTACACCTTCTATTTGATTTTCCGTTGCATATCGCATCAATTTATCCAATTCCTTAATTTCATTTTCGCTATTAGCTACAGTCAACTTACCTAGTCTTTTACAAGATATATTATACTTTTTGCATATTTCATAAATCATGGAATTCCCCTTTACACAGAGCTGAGCTTTTAGGGTGTTCTTTGGATAATGTATTCCTGAATGTATGACTCCACTGTTGTGACTGCTAGTTTCCAGACCAATCATTTTGTTCTTTTCAAGAATGAATACGGATTCATTTTTTTTAGAAATAAATGCAGCAATCGCTAACCCGACAATTCCTGCTCCAATAATTACTATGTTTGCCTCTTCCATTTATTACTAAGATAGGATTGTTTTAAAAAACTCTTTGCCTTATCAATCAAAACTCTAATCTATTGCAGGCTTTTGGATCTCAAAGATAATATCCAACATTCTACTTATATTTGAAACAGTCAAATACATTGATAAGGAATCAAATGTATCAGATAATATGCGCCCTTTTGGGCTGAAGAAGAAGATGGGAATCATTCTCGGATAAATATATGGAAAGCTTTGTGAACACGAAGAAGGACTTGTTCTTATATGAACATGGTGGGATTAGGAATGGATTCTAAGAGAAAGCGGTCAATACAGAATAAGGTGAGGTAAAAAACCTTTCACTTCCGAGGGACATGAAAGGTAATTTCAGAACTGCATTATTCAGTCCCTTTAGCAGTTCTACAGGAATAGAGTAACCCATTTTATTCCTATAATCCGGATGAATTGCTAACAATGAAATTTCCGGGGCAATTGAAATAATATTCCAGAACAGATATTCTTGATTCTCAATATCAGTGACATCCGATTCAACTAGGAATTACCTGAGTGATTCCAGAACAGCTCCCTTTTGATTCTCAATACACAGCAATATCCCTAGATCCCCTTTTTTTATTCCTAAAGAGGCTATAAGTTTAAGCATCTAAAGAAGGAGATGACTTGAATAGAAAAAATAATGAAAAAAGGTAATTGAGTGAGGCCTCTAAAGACGGGTCCCTATGATCAGCAAGGATAAGGGAAATGGAAATAGAACCATCAGGAACAGTTATTACAACAGTGTCTATCCCAACTCCATAACATATAGCAGCAAGGTTGGAAGATATTCAAGGTATCCGGGAATTATTTTCATCATAGCCCTACTGGCAGGCCTTGCAGCAGGGTTCCCATTCAAGCCTGGCTACTACAATAAAGCGGAGAGACTGGGAAGAACGGCTACCCAGGGCAAATAACGTCAAATGAATTTTTAAGCGGAGGACTTAGGGAGATAAATCTCCAAGTGGAGGCATTAATCTATCTTTGGTCAAATGCGGAACAGTGGAAAATACTGAGGTACCATTGTTATACCAATTTAACGCTCTTTAATGTGAACATTCCACCATTCATGTAAACATGTGCAAGAACATTGAATATATCATTCTTCAATATATCCTCCGTCACAATCCTGAATGTCACGTTATCCCCCACTGTGACCTCGAAGTAAATGGATGAGATGACCCTCCTTATGAATGAATCGTGTATATCCACGATTGCCTGCTCAGGCATGTCCACGTAAGAGAGAGCTTCCTCCAGCGACTTCAGGGAGAGTGATGACCGATGCTCAAATGGCCACTTAACTGTGTTCTTGAATCCCTGGACTGACTCGGGCATCTCACCTGGACTGCTCCTGTACCTGAAGGATAGGTCTATCTCCGATAGTGATATGTCAATGCCCATATTCCTTATCAGCTCTGGAATCTCGACTGGAGCATCGATTCTCTCAATCCTCAGTGAATCATGGCCAAACACTTCATCGTATACCGCAACACTTGAGAGTATCCTCTCTGATATCTCATCCTCTGCCTTATTACTATACTGCACAATGTAATACAGCCTTCCATCCCTGTAGATCGTGAAAGGATAGATAACAGCATCATCTATGAGGGCAAATGGTCTGCCCATTATTCTTCCTGATACTTTATCATTGGTGAATGAAGGTATCCCTACCCTGAACCACACCATGCTCTCCGACTCCCTTATGCCATAACCGATCCTGTTCACCCTCATCCTCAGTTCAGGATACATATGGTCACTCTTCATTATGAAGAAGAATGCATTTCCCTTCACAGAATCATATCTTCCAATGCCAGTCCTGAGTATCTCCCTGAGGTGAGCATCATAGGCATCCATGTTCACTGAGAATACAAGCTGCCTGTCAAATATGCGTGTGTTCAGATACGCTGATTTATCAACAGGCTGGCTTCCATCTTTCATGATATTGAATATAATTTTATCAATATTAAAATATATCCAGTAGTATACGTATAACACCAAGGTTATACATCGATGATAATGGGAAGAAACACATAATCCGTATCTGTAAACTCATTCTTTTCATCTTGTAGAGGAGTGTACACGGTTCAACTGCCGGCGTGACAATTTCAACGGATGACTAGATTCAGGAAATGCAGATATAACGGGAAAATATTGTTGGAAGGAATGATAACATCTTGATTTAATCTGTGCAATAATGAGAAAGGAATGGGTGAGACAAATACATGATAGACCCCATGAATTAGAACATCTCAACAGTCTCAAGCGAAAAGGAAAGACATTCCAGGATTTTGGACCTAATCCAGAATTTCGATGATTTCATTAATTTTCTCTGATAGTTCTTTACCCCTTTTTGTCAGTGATATCAGATTCCTTGGCGGATATTTCTTATCATCGATCCTTGTCTTAACCAATCCCAATTCCTTCGCCTTCTCTATACTTGCATCCTATTGATTGATGGGGGTATCCATTTCATCTAATATTTCTAGTCAAGTTCTTTTCCTTCTTGTCTAGAAGGTATACCAATAGTCCAAGGAATCCGGACTGCTTCTCCAGCATCTTCATGGGTTTGTTTCATTTTCTCCTCCTTCATAATCATTCCATTCAATTGTCACCTTCAGGTTCTCAGGGGGCTTACCTGGTGTAATTCTCAAGATCCTTTACGAAAATTTGCATCAATGCTATGAAATCCACGTGTTTAATTCCATCTTCAGGTGGGCCGGTCTTGTAGGTTGCATATCTTGTAGTAGCAGGGAACCTGCTGTGTTTCATTTCTAACTCAATTTTTCCCATCTATGCACTTCCCAATAATTAGTCCCATCACCATCATCTCCCCAGATCCTCCCTCATCTTATCATACTGTTCTTTCGATATTTCACCCTTTGCATATCTCTCCCTGAGTATCTCCATGGCATCATCATGATCCCACCATCTCCATTCATGATTATAATATCCGGAGCTTCTTGATATCCACCCTATTGATCTTGCAAACCATATAATCACCCATATGAATATGAAGAGGAAGAACAGGCCTATCAGCATTCCCACAACACTTCCAGCAACTCCCATCCATCCGGAGAAAGTGTTGGGGAAGGTGTGAGTATTGAATATCACACTCAACACAGCCGCTATGCCTATGAGGATGAACATCGTTGAGAGACCGTACCAGAATACCTTTCTGGAGTCCTGATCATGTGTCAATTCTACAGCACCTCTGCATCACCAACACCCTCATTCAGTACTTCAAATCTCTTTATGATTACATTTCCTCCCTTGGAAAATATACCGTTCAGGGATGATAATATTATGGATGAAAATCTCCTCTCGAATATCCATCTGACAATGCATTCGTCTCCCCCGCATATGCCTTCGAAGTATGAGGTGAAAGCGTATGAATCAACAACGGTTTTGAATGCATCCAATAGTGAATTTGATGGGAGTTTAATGGCCTTTGCAAGGGTAGGCAGACCCACTGTGGCTAAATGTGAGTCACTCTCAATCAGGAACTGTGTCTTTGACACGTCTGTTGATGCACCCTTCAATATCCCCCTGATATCCGGTCCCTCATAAGGGATAGAGAGTTCCATCTCCACCATGGGCTCTGCAATGTCTCCATACGTCAGGAAGTCAATGAATTCCCCAGAATCTGATATCTTTTCCACCCTGAACACTCCATTATAGCCGGAGTCCAGATATGATCCGCTGATGGCCAGCAACCTGTCACTAACATCATTCTCAGATGATTCCGTATATTGCAGGAAATGTACTTCCCTACCCTTGTTATAGAGAACCAGAGGGTAAAGGACTGCTTCATCTAAGAACCTCAGTTCCTTACCTCCAATGGATTCTGATAATTTTTCATCAGAGATAGTCGGGTCTTGGTAACTTATCCAGCTCAGATCGCCACTATCATTCATTTCAAGGGCAAGCTTTCTTGATTTCATTATTACCTCAGGATAATCACTCTCATTCCTGTTCACTGAAAAATAATGTCTTCCTGTCAGGTAATCGTAGTATGCAGTTCTCCCCCTCATTATGCTAGATATGCCGTGCAGCTTTGCCTCTAGGTCTATAGAAAATATCGCTTCTCTTTGGAACAGCTTCTTGTTCACGTGGTCATGGGAAATGCAGGGATTTGTGTAATCTCTGGAACCTCTTTTCATCAGTCCACCCCCAAGAGATAAACGTTAATCAGTTTCTTGACTTCATCTGAATGGTAATTAACGTTCCTGCTAATATTGCGTCTGTTATCTATGGAAGTTCCTCTCAAATCGGTATCTATAAAACCTTCTCGTGGTTTGTAGAGACCCCTAAATGACATCTCCCTTAAATAGAAAAAGAATTGGAATCTTGATTCCTGAGAAGTTCTCACCTTTGGATATAGTTTAACACATTCAAATATCTTACTCTTGACTTTCATAAACGATTGGCTCCAACTTCTATATGAAATCTATAGGTAAATAGAAACAACCATGTCTCAGAAACTACATATAATAGCTATTCCAAATTCATTTTTTCATTTAATTCATTTTTCTGGGAGGGCTAGAAAGTTAAAATACCCGTTCGATAAATACGATATGGAGATGATTGAAAATGAATGCATTTGATAGAGAATTCTGGAACGGTGCACTCAAGGCCTCGATCATGATCGAGAAAGACCTGAAGAAATTGCTGAAAGAAGCGGAACTGGGAGCAAAGGTGGGGATAAGGAGGCTTCATGCACATTTATTCAGACACTTCTACGCCACGCAGTTATACGGGCTCACGAACGATCTCCGCATGGTGCAAATCCTGGTAGGGCATGCCCGCATCGAGACCACAACAATATACGAACATATGACAAGTGCAAAGGCAGCGGAGAAAGGAAGGGACGCAGTCGAGAAGCTTTTCGGGATGAAGGGGATTTGAGCCATGAGGTGCAAAAAAGAGCGGGAGC
>CAZIOW010000009.1:0-48152 GCA_964541025.1 uncultured Thermoplasmatales archaeon | reverse complement strand
AAAGAACAAGATTCGTAGGAATAATAGCAATCGTCGGTCTTATATTCTCTATACTGTTTTATTCTGGGTTTTACCAGTTTTTTGAATCATTTCTCTTCATACTAGACTACTGGATATCCCCGTGGGTGGCTATACTCATAGTGGATTTTCTTATTTTCAGGGAATTCAAATTGAATTTCCATAGAGATGTGAAATATGAAGGCGTCCTTTCATATCTTTTGGGACTTTTCATTTCCGTTCCATTCATGAATGTTTCACTTGGATCCTTTTCCTATGCTTTCCCCGTATCGAGATACCTCGGAGGGATAGATATAAGCTATTTTGTTAGCTTTTTAGTTTCAGGCACGCTTTATTACTATCTCAAAAGTAGAGTATTTAACAAACATTATGTTTAAATAAAAATCATTGTTATTGTCTAAAGGTGAAGTCAGACGAAAACTGACGACGAAGTAGACGAATTAAATGACGTGGAAGAAGTGCTGAGGCAACTCAGGGCCGTGGAGGAGGAGAAGAGATTCACTGAAATGGAAAATAAAAGACTCCAGGATGAGGTTGATAAGCTGAAAAAGGAACTTAATAGGTTAAAGCTCCCTCCTCTGCTTATTGGGTCAGTTGAAGATGTCATAGATGAGAGAAGAGTAGTTATAAGGAGCAGCACTGGACCTAGCTTCCTTGTGTATACATCAGAACACATTCCAAGGGATAAATTAACGGTAGGTGCAAGAGTGGCTCTCAATAAAGCTACTTTATCCGTGATATCTGTTATTCCGGAGGCTTATGATCCCACTGTTGTTGCCTCTGAGATAAGCGAAAAGCCAAAGGTCACTTATGCAGACATAGGGGGCCTTGATGAACAGATAAAGGAAATAAAAGAAATGGTCGAGCTTCCTCTGCTAAAACCGGAAATTTTCAAGAAAGTGGGAGTTGATCCTCCTACAGGAGTACTGCTGGTTGGTTATCCAGGAACAGGAAAAACTCTCCTAGCAAAGGCAGTTGCAAATAACACGAACGCCACATTCATAAGGGTTGTGGCTTCTGAACTTGTGAGGAAGTATATTGGTGAAGGTGCGAGACTAGTAAGGGAACTTTTCGATTTAGCGAGGAAAAAGGCACCCTCAATAATATTTATCGATGAACTGGATGCCATCGGTTCAAGAAGGATAGATTCATCCACATCAGGTGACAGGGAAGTTCAAAGAACGTTGATGCAGCTTCTCGCTGAAATAGACGGCTTTGAACCTCTTGGAAATATTAAACTTGTTGCAGCAACAAATAGACCAGATACCCTGGATGAGGCCCTAATGAGACCAGGAAGATTTGATAGGATTATTGAAATTCCGCTTCCGGACAAGAAAGGAAGGACGGATATCCTGAAAATACACACTGGCAGGATGAATCTCAAGAATGTTGATCTCTCTAAAATTGCTGAAATCACAGAAGGATTTTCAGGTGCAGATCTTAGGGCAGTATCGGTAGAAGCAGGAATGTTTGCCATAAGAGAAGGGAATGATTTTGTCACCCAGAGAGAATTCGTTAGGGCAGTCGAAAAAATAAATTTGCAGAGGAACAAGTCATCCCAGTCAGGTAAGAACCTAGAGATGTTTGTCTGATGAAGGAACTGTTCGCTGATAACCTCTATGAAGAAAAAGGGAAGCTATTCACTGCTTCAAAGTATCCAAAACCAGTATATGGCGAGGATATTTTGAAGAGAAACAACGTTTATTACAGGTTATTCTCCCCACTAAGGAGTAAGTTATCTTCTTCGATCAAATCAGGCCTGAAGCCAGAGATAAAGAAAAGTTTTCACGTGGTATACCTGGGGGCTTCAACAGGAACAACTGTCTCCCACATATCCGATATGGTAAGTGATGGGACTATTTTTGCAGTTGAATTCTCTCCGATGCCATTCGTCAAGCTTATGCAGCTGAGTTCAGTCAGAAACAATGTTTTGCCCATGCTATTGGACGCCTCAAAACCTTGGACATTCGGTATATTCGTTGACAAGGCTGATCTTGTATATCAGGATGTGGCCCAGCCGAACCAGATTGATATATTCATAACAAACATGAGATTCTTCAATGCTAAGCGGGGCATTCTGATGTTCAAAACATATTCTATGAGAGCCAAATCATCCATAGATGATGAGATTAAAAAATTAAAAGATGAATTCGATGTACAGCAGGTGAAGGATATTTCAAGGTTCCATAAGGGGCACTATGCGATAACTGTCACCAGTTGATGTAAACCGTCTTCATATTTGTGAATTCTCTGGAGCCATAAACTGATAGTTCCCTTCCAAGTCCACTCTTCTTTACCCCTCCAAAAGGCAGTCTTGGGTCCGAAAAGACTATGCTGTTCACGTATACCATGCCGGCCTGTATCTCTGGTATTATTTTCTCTGCTTCATTATCAGAACCCCATATAGATGCCCCAAGTCCAAATGGAGTGTCATTAGCAAGCGATACTGCTTCCTTAAGATCTTTAAATTTCTTCAGGATTGCAACTGGACCGAAAATCTCCTCCTGATAATTTTCCTCAGTCTGAACTATGGTTGGTGGCACTATGTTTCCCTCTTCGTTCCCCAGAAATTCTATCTTTCCCTTATTCTTCAGGTAATTAATTTGTTTCATTACTGTATCCTTCTGAGAAGATGATGCAAGGGGGCCAAGATATGTAGACTGGTCCATTGGATCACCAACCTTGACCTTTGAAAATTCTTCTTTCATCTTTTCGTAGAAGTCCATGAATATTGATTCGTCAACTATGAAGCGTTTTGATGCGATGCAGCTCTGGCCATTGTTCTGCAATCTTCCACTTGCAGCATTTTTTGCAGTCTTTTCAATATCGGCATCTCTGAGAACTATAAAAGGATCAGAACCCCCAAGCTCCATCACAACCTTTTTCAATTCTCTTCCGGCTATTTCTGCTATTCCTGCACCTGTTGGAGTTGATCCTGTAAATGCAACGCCATCCACATATTTTATCATGGATGATGCTGTGCTACCATTGATCACTAGTGACCTGAATGCTGGAAGCTCAATTAGCTCCTCTATTTTCAATGATACCCCTGTGACAAGGCTCGCATGTTTAAGAACCACGCCATTTCCTGCTAAAAGGGCAGGGAATATAGCTCTTGCTGCCTGCCAGAGCGGAAAATTCCACGGCTCTATAGAGAGCACAACACCCAAAGGATCGAACCTTATATAGCTCTTCTTCGCCTCCGTGGGTATGTACTCAGGAGAGAATATATTATATGCGTTATCAATCAGATACTCGATCAACCGTATTGATTTTTTAACCTCAGATATGCTCTGGGAAATAGGCTTACCCATCTCCTCTGTCATCATTTTTGAAATGTTATCGATATTTTTCTCGAAATTTGGTTTTATGACATTCTTGAAAAATGATACCCTCTCATCAAGGCTCTTTGACCATTCCTTCTGCTCTTCCCTTACCTTCCTTATTTTTGATAGAGCTTTTTCAGCGGAATCAATTTCATATTTTCCTACCATCTTGTTATTGTACGGATTAACAGTGTCAATAGTCATCTCTCATCCCTCACTTTCCCCAATGAATCCTCGAATATCTCCATTCCCCTTTCGATTAGTTGATCTTCAATGTTAAGTGGAGCCATAAATCTCATGACATTTGAATAATGCCCACACGTATGCATGAGAACTCCGCGCCTGAACATTTTATCCCTGAGAGCTGAAGCTTCTGCGGTACCGGGTGTTTTATTTCTATCTGAATCCAACTCTACTCCTATCATGAATCCTTTACCCCTTACTTCCCCTACCAGTTGATTTCCCTTTTCAACATCATTGAATCTCTTCTTCAAATATTCTCCCTTGCTTCTAACTCTTTCAAGGATTTCGCTCCCTTTGAGGTAATCTAAAACTGCTGATCCAGCAGCAAGCCCCAGAGGATTTCCTCTGTATGTACCAAGATGAAATGCCTGAGGAAGATTGTCATAATCCTCTCTATAAACCACAGCAGACACAGGTATTCCACCCCCTATGCTCTTTGAAATGCACATGATGTCTGGTTTCACCCCATAATGTTCTATGGCCCATATCCTGCCAGTTCTCCCTACTCCGCTCTGTACCTCATCTATAATAAGTGGGACAGAGAATTTATCTGCGACCTCCCTCAGCATTGGAAGGAAGTCATCGGGCGGGACAATGTACCCTCCCTCCCCTTGAATTGGCTCGACAAGAATTCCTCCTACTGGAGATATCCCTGAATAATTATCCTTTATAAGATATTCCACGTATTCTACAACGGACTTTGAAATGTCATCCTTTGGCACATTCCACGGAAACCTGTAAGTATAAGGATAAGGAACGTGAAAAAAGCTGGAATTCTGAAAACCAGCATACTCCCTGTAATGATTGTTTGCCGTAGCATTTACAATCCCGCCAGCAACCCCATGGTACGAGCCAGAGAAAGATATGATCGTATTCTTCTTTGATTGGTATTTTGCAAGGGAGACAGCTGCCTCACAGGCATCACCTCCCGTTACAGTGAAAAGGACCCTGGATTTATTTTTCAGTCCAGATGGAAGGGTGGAGTTGAGGGCTTTCAGGAAGTTTATTCTGGCCTCTGTGGGGATTTCAGTGATGTGTGATATTTTATCAAGCTGCCTTTTTATTGCCTCAATTACCATGGGATTTCCATGGCCAAGATTCATAACAGATACTCCGCCGAACCAGTCTATGAATACGTTTCCATCAACATCTACAACAGTTGATCCTATGCCTCTTTCCAATGCAATCTTGAAAAATTTAGTATAAGACCTGCTTGAGGTCTCCATTTTATCCTGGATCTCAATCATTTCTCTTGACCTGGGACCAGGAAGCCCCGTTTTAATAATTGGAGCTTCTAGAATGCTTGACCAGTTTTTTATCATTTTGCTTTACACCTTATCTTTAATATTAATTTAGTATATTAACCTGTAAATTACTTAGTTTAATTGTTAATTTTTGAGAAATTATTTTCTTAATTTTTAAGATATATGAGAAAATATTATTTTTGAAAAGGTAATTAAGATAAACATTAAAATTATTCATCAGATACTGTTAGTTTCAATGATTCTGGGAAATCCTCCTTTAGGGTATTGAGGACCATGATTGTTTCACTTCTCTCAATTCCCTCAGTCTTGCTCAATTCATTAACTATGTATTCCAGTTCCTCCTTCGTCTTGGTTCTAATAAGTGCCACAAAATCATTGCTGCCTATTACAAAATATACAGCCCAGATTCCTCTTATTTTGGATATTCTTTTACCAACTTCCTCAGCATACTCTGGGCCATATCTGGCCTTGATAAGCGATACAGCTGTCAGCTGTTTTTTTATGAAGGATTGCTCCATAAGGGGTATTACTCCATTGATGTACCCAGAAGTTCTCATTTTCTTAAGCCTGTTATGAACAGTTGACTTAGAAAGCCCAACTTTTTTAGAGATTACGCTCAAATTAGTATCTTTCGAATCGAAAATAGCCCTTAATATTTTTTTATCCATTGAATTAAGCTGTACATCAGTATTTTTTTTAGATGGCATGATTCCTATATAAAATACTTCTTAATAAAATATTAGTTTAATGGATTTTTTCCAGAACCCCTAATTCGTTAGATTAATAATATTTGAATAAATAAAGTTTGAGTAAGTTGACGGAAAAGAAAAGTATTTGGAAGGAGAATAAATCAGAGATAATTATATCTGTTGGTGTGATACTTGTAATTGTACTTATTTTCGCAGCTCTCACCGTATATACCCAGAATTGGCCTCCTGCTGTTGTAGTAGAGTCAAGTTCAATGCAGCACGGCGAGAATTTTGTATTCGGAGTAATAAATACTGGAGATATTGTGGGTGTCAAAAAGGTAAATTCATTCAAAGATGTTATCACTTATCTTGTTGCCAGAGAGTCTGGCGGTCCTGTTCAATATGGAGAGTATGGTAATGTGATAGTATATGATGATTACTACAGGGGGGAGTTGGTAATACATAGAGCATTGTTTTATGTTGAAGGTTGGAGTGGAGATACCCCAATTATTTATGGAAATAATAATCCATCCTGGCTCAATATATCTGGCAGCGTTGTAACTATATTCGACAAAGGATTCAGGCATCAGAACGTAATAATTGACCTAGGGAATTATATTGGACAGACAGGTTTTGTCACGATGGGAGATAACAATCCTGTTGCAGATCAGCAACCTGGAAGTGGAATAGATAATTCACTGGTTAATATAACACAGGTCAGGGGCGTAGTTTTTGGATATCTTCCCGTACTGGGTACCCTGAAACTCTGGATCGAAGGCAAAACACAGTACATACCTGAACAAAGCAACATTATAATGGCTGTAGTGTTGGTGGGACTTATAGCGTTTGCATTCTATCCTACAAGCAGAAAAGAAAAAAATAATTAATTTGAAGTTTCTGCTTTTATTCTCTTGAGATCTTCCAGTCTCTTTTTCCTTGATATGAGGTGTGTCCTTATGTTCGGGTCTATTATTTCTGCTAAACCTTCTCCCAGAAGACTGAAGCCCATTACTATTATGAATAAGAAAAACGCCGGTATGAGACCTTCCAGAGGGTATGTGTAGAAATTGGTTGAAAGTATAGATGCCATCATTCCCAGTTCAGGTGTTGTAACAGGAATCCCTATTCCCAGGAATCCAAGGGTGGATAGAGTTAGCATTGCCGTCCCTATATCCATGGTTGCATATATTAGAAGGCTCGTTATAATATTCGGAAAAATTCCCTTTGCAAGTATTCTCCTGAATGGAGTGTTCAAAACTTTTGACATAGTGATGAATTCGTTGGCTGTCACCTGCAGAGTGCTCCCCCTGACAAGCCTCACATATGGGGGCCACCATACAAAAATGATGGATACAGCGGCATTGATCATACTAGGACCTAAAGTTGCAGCAATGGCCATCGACATTATCAATGGAGGGAAAGCGAAGAAAAGATCAGTGGTTCTCATAATAACTTCCTCCACTACCCCCCTGAAATATCCGGCTATCGTACCTAAAAATAGACCAATTATCGCAGATATTATAACCACGAAAATAGATATTCCTAAATCCACTGGAAGAGCTGCAATTATCCTTGAGAATATGTCTCTCCCAAGCTCATCAGTTCCAAAAATATGCGATGGAGATGGTGGGGCATTTGCATTTAATAGATTCATCTGAGCAGGATTGTATGGCAGCATTCTATTCCCTAGTATTAGATAGATTAATGCAGTAATTACAAAGAACATTATTATTATAAATCCGGTAGCTGAAAGTCCATTTGAGAATATTATTCTCAGTGCTGACTTTGCATTTGATTTCATTTTTCACCACTCAACCTAATCCTTGGGTCCAGTACTGCGTACATTATATCTGCAATTAGATTAGCTGCTATAACAAAAACTGTAAAAGTTATGACTACATAAATCAATACTGGATAATCATCTGCAGAAATTGCACCGTAGGCAAACCTCCCTATTCCAGGCCAAGAAAAAATTTCTTCGACCACAACTGTTCCCGTTATCAACCAACCGAACATCACTGCAATTACAGTGTTGGATTCTATTAGGCCGTTCCTGAGAATATGATTCCTGCTAACATATTTCTCATCCAGTCCTTTGGCTCTTGCCACTTTCACATAGGGGAGCCATTTTACACCGAGAATTCCATTTCTGCTTATTCTGGTTACAAGTCCAAAGTTCAGAAATGCTAATGCCATCGCTGGAAGGATCAGATGGTACATTCCATTCAGGAAATCAGAGAAATTTAGAGTTATCAGGGAATCTATAACAAATAATCCAGTGATCCTTGGTGGAGGTATTATTGTTGCAGAATACATTCCGCCTGATGGAAAGAGAGGAATATAGGAAGAGAAAATAAGAATTGCAAGTGTCGAGACAAGGAATGTCGGTGATGCCCATGCCGCTGTGTAAAGTATTCTTATGATTGCATCCTTCTTGTTCGAAAAATTTATTGCAGCTATGTATCCCAATCCAAGGCCTATGATAATTATGATAACAAGTGCAGCCAACACAAGTTCCAGAGTGTTAGGGAAATAATACAATATTTCTGTTGAAATAGGCCTGCCTGTCATCGGGTCAAGACCCAAATTGCCTGTAAAGAAATTTGAGATGAAATACCAGAGCTGAGTATAAATAGGTGCGTGAAGATGGTATCTTTGAATAACGTAAGCTATTGTGGAAGCTTTCGCTTTTGGCCCGGCCCAGAGAGCGGCAGGGGTCTTTGTCAGAAGATGAGAAATTAAAAAAACTATGATTATAGTACCGATTATAACAAAGATGGAAGACACTATTCTCCTAGCTATGTAGTAGATTAGTTCTCTCTTGCCTTCCATCCTTCTGACACCTCATGTATAATGCACAGTATTGTAAAACATGAAGTAACCGGCTCCTGAACCAGCTGGATTTGGAATAATTCCTGTGACATCGCTCGAAGTTATACTAAGGAAATATGGAACGTAAAGCCAGGGCATAACATATTGATTGTACATTGTCTGAGTAATATATGAGAAATTCTGGATAATAGCTGAATTGTTGAATGTCACGCTTGCATTAACAGTGGCGTTGAATACGGATTCATTGAAATATCCTGATGTTCCCACATAATCTCCGTCGGCAATTGCATCAACATAATCTATAGAGGCACTGTAATCTTCAGTATAGAAATTTATTCCCATTGGATATTGTGTTGAATTCGTGGAATTGGAAAAGACAGCTGGGGTATATGAAGGCATGGTTAGTGGCGTTAGATCTACGTTTATACCAATAGCTGCCAGATTGCTTTGAATTATCTGAGCTGTTTCAGTTTCGGAGGTGGAGTCAGAAGTGTAAAGGAAATTTACCGATGGGAATTTTGGAGCTGATGGATTCAAAACTGTGCCATTAGGAAGAGTTGCTCTGTAACCAGCCTCAGCAAGGTACTCTGCAGCGAGGGTAGCATTGTATTGATAATAACTCAGTCCAGCTATGCTCTGATTATAATCGGGGAAACCTGGTGGAACCGGTCCAATCCACTGAACTGCGTAACCATTGAATACACTCTTTATTATTCCCTGATAATCAATAGCATAGGTGACTGCCTTCCGTACATCTATGTTCTGGAATGGAGAGAATGCATAAGGATCCATGTATACGAAATATGCATCCTGGGAAGATCCAAATTGGATAGGCAAAAGACTAACATTTACATTTGGTATACCCTTCAGCGTATTATAATCCTGTACAGGTGCTTCTATTATCTGGGCATTTCCGGATTTCAGGTCAGATATTCTTGAGGAGAGGGATTTGTAGAGAATTATTATGGTTTTCAAATATGGAGGTTGGATAGCGTAATTCAATTGGCTCTGCGGCAGAGATTTTGCCCAGTAAATGGGATTTTCAGTTAAAGTTACACCTTGTGAAGGCGTGTAGGAAAATATTTCATAGAATCCGGTTCCGACTGCATTTGCCTCCATCCATGAATTTGGTGTTCCTGCCTGGACTCCTCCATGAGCCTCAACCACCTTTGGATCTACCGCAGCAGCCATGGGTGTTGTGAGTGTCATAAGAAATGCGTTATAAGGAACATTCCCATTGTAGCCGTATCCCAGATGGAATATTAATTCATATGGATTGATTACCTGAATGGACTGATTGGGATATTCCATGTAATTGAGATCAGTAGCATTTGGATTTGTATAATTTATATCGTTCAGTATAGATGCAGTTATGTTGAAATTGATGCCATTTCCAGGTGCAATATTCTGGCTCATTATCCAGGCTGGAGCCTGATCCATTATAATTGTTCTGTAAATTGAGAACCAAATATCATAAGCTGTGAATTGGTCTCCATTGCTGAAAGTAACATTCCTCCTCAGGAAAAAGGTATAATTCATTCCATTTGAAGATATTGTCCAATTACTTGCCAGAACACCAACGAATGTTGTTAGACTGGTTCCATTAGGAGCTACCAGACCCTGATAAACCTGATTCATTACCTCCCAGCCGGGGGTTGTATAAGTCACTGCAGGGTCTAGGCTGTCAGGAGGTAGACCCTCCTCAACCGTCAATGAATTTTTTGTTGTACTTGTTGTTGAAACAGTTGATGATTTCTTTTGAGAATTTATTTCCGTAATTCCAACAGCAAAAGCAGAAACTATTACGACCACAGCAATAACAATCACGATAATACCTTTCTTTGATACCATGGTTATCCAATACTATACTTCAAACTTGGATTAAAATCTTTTGTTTTAACTTTAAAATTAGATTTATTTCAATAATTTATCATTCCGGTAATAAAAAATCCAAATTATTTCATAAAATGAGGAAATAAATTTAAATAATATTATTGCAGTGACTTACCATTTTGAAATAATTACTTTCCGCTCAGTGAAAAATAGTATATGATCCTTACCTCCCTGGGGGTGCAAATCCCCGAAGAATGACTGTTTCATTCCTGAAAATGGATAGAAGGCAATTGGGGCGGCAACTCCTATATTAACACCTATATTTCCAGCCTGAACTCTTTCCGTGTATTCTCTGGCATAATGACCAGAAGTAGTATAAATTGTGGAAGCATTGCCGTATTGTGATGAATTTATTATATCAATCGCATCGTTGAAATTCTTTGCTGTGACTATTGAAGCCACTGGACCAAATATTTCCTCCTTTGCAATTTTCATTTCCGGGTGCACATTATCAATTATTGTAGGACCCATGTAGAATCCTTCCTTCTTCAGTAAATCTGTCCTTCTTCCATCTAAAATAATCTTTCCTCCCTCCTTTTCCCCTGATTCAATGTATTCCATTACCCTGTCTCTGTGTTCTTTCCTTATAAGGGGACCCATTTCCACGCCATTTTCAATTCCGTTTCCCACTTTAATACTTCTCGCACGTTCCTCAAACCTCTTGAGAACCTTGTCATGATTCTCTGGAAAAGTTACCAGCACAGATCCGGCTAAGCACCTCTCGCCTGCGTTTCCAAAAAATGATCCTATCATATTATCAATATTTGCGTCAAGATCAGCATCTGGCATCACCAGTACAAAATTCTTAGCTGAAGCTCCTGCCTGCACTCTTTTCCCCTTTGCTATTCCCCTTTCATATACGTACTTTGCAACTGGAGTGGAACCTACGAAACTTATCCCGGAAATTTTATCATTTTCCAGTAAATAATTAACCGCTTCTCCCCCTCCATTTATGAGCTGAACCACTCCTTCAGGTATCCCGGCCTTCTTTATCATTTCCATAGATTTTTCCATGCTCATAGGGGTCTTTTCAGATGGTTTCACCACAACCGTATTTCCCATTGCTATTGCATAAGGTATAAACCAGAACGGGATCATGACTGGGAAATTGAATGGACTTATAGTCCCAAAAACACCGAGCGGTACTCTAATCAATTCTTCGTCAACATTGTTTGCAATATTTCGGTTATTCTCTCCCATCATATGATATGTGGCTGCCGCGGCTGATTCTACATTCTGGATTGCCCTGATGAAATCTCCCCTTGATTCCTCTAATGTTTTCCCGTGTTCTATTGTTGTTACGCGGGCAATCTCATCAATTTCATCCCACATTATGTTTTCCAGCCTGAAAAGAAACTTAATCCTTTCAGGAATAGGCACCTTGCTCCATTTAATCTGTGCTTCATAGGCTAAATCTACTGCATTCTTGACATCTTCCCTGCTCGCTTCCGCAACTTTGGCGATCACTTTTCCTTCTGCAGGATTATAAACATCGTATTTTTCCATCCCTTCAGGTTCAACAAATTTTCCATTTATAAAATTCTTAATTTTTCTCATTTTAAAACCTCCTCATCAGAGACCTTAAGACTTTCATCAACAACATCCAGTCCTCTATTCAATTCTTCTTCCGTAATAATTAGAGGGGGAGCAATTATGAAATGACTGATCCATGTACTCAAATATACACCTCTTTCCATCGAATACTTTGCAACCTTGTCTGTCATGAGAGGATTTCCTTTCAATTTATCATTGTAATCATTGAATGGAGCTTTTGTTTCCATGTTTTTCACAAGCTCCACAGCTCCAAAGAGTCCAATGCTTCTTACGTCCCCGACAGATTTATGCTTGTTCTTTATTTCCTTCAACCTTCTGTTCAATATTTTTCCAAGTTCCTTTGATCTCCTTACCAAATCCCTCTCCTTGTATTCCCTTATTGCAGCATACGCAGCTGCCAGTGGAACTGGATGAGCTTCATATGTGTGACCATGGGCAAAATAATTGTTATCAAAGAATTCAGCGATTTCCTTGTTTGTAGCCATGAGTGATAGAGGGAGATATGCACCCGTTATTCCCTTTGCAGTTGTCATGATATCTGGCTTTACACCCCAGTTATCCACTGCAAACCACTCTCCTGTTCTGCCCCACCCGCTCATGACTTCGTCGGCGGCAAGTAGAACATCATTTTCCTTTGTGATTTCCCTAACCCTCTGAATATATCCATCTGGGGGCACTACGACTCCATTTGTTCCTGTCACTGGTTCTATTACAACTCCCCCAACATTCCCTTCATTTTTTATCATATAGTCAAGATAATCAGCACATGCCAGGTTACATTCTGGATAATGCTGTCCAAGTGGGCACCTGTAACAGTAAGGTGGAGGTGCATGAAGAATACCCTGTGAGGAGTAGAACGTATCAACCGCAATTCTCCTGAAATCACCTGTTAACGTAACGCTGCCCATGGTTGAGCCGTGATATGAATTATAATTTGAGATTATCTTTATCTTCTTTTCGGCTGAATTGAACATTCTTATTGTTTTGATTGCTGCCTCGTTAGCTTCAGTTCCGGATGACCCGAAGAAGTACTTCACCAGATTATCTGGTAAAACGCTTCTAAGCTCGAGGGCGACTTTTGCCCTTATTTCTGTTGCATATGCAGGCTGAGCGTACTCGAATTTCTCCAGCTGGTTAAGAATCTCTTCCTTTATTCTTTTGTTCCCATGACCAAGATTGGAACACATAAGCTGAGATGAAAAATCTAGAAATTTTTTTCCGTTATTGTCTTCAAAATAAGACTCGTAAGCCTTTGTGAAAAGAAGAGGCTTCCAGCCGTTCTGCCTTCTCCAGGTACCGTATGTATACTCGGAGCACACCTTTACAGGATCGAAAATTTCTTCTAAATTTTTTTCAACCATCAATGATATATGTGGATAAAGTATTTCAATTCTTCGAAATTTCTGAAAAAATTATCTGTTATAGGATAATAAATAAAAAAAATTTAGTTTTAATTTTCTCTGTTGTATTCCTTGAGGGATTCTTCGAATGCCACAAGGAATTTATCTACATCATCATCTGTATGAACAACACTTGGTGGTAGTCTTTCGGCTGCATCAGGATGATAGTATATTCCTCTCTGAAGCATTTTGTGCTGGATGCCCTTGTACTTATTCCAGTCCATGTTGACACTTTCCCTGTAGTTTGTGATCTTCTTCTGGTCAGTGAAAACAAAGGATAAAACACCAGTTTCATAGTTTACATAAACGTTCTCGTTAAGGTTATCGCATATTTCTTCTATACCCCTGCCCAGTCTTCTGGTTATTCTCCCTAAATGACTGTAAGCTGAGAAATCGTCAGATTCCAGTATTTTGAGATTTTCTATTGCAGCTACAAGAGATATGGGCGATGAGAAATATGTCCCTCCAAATCCTACACCATTTCCTATCAACTCCATGTACTCCTTCTTTCCTGAAATAGCGGAGATGGGATAACCGTTACCAAGAGCCTTGGCCCACGTTGAAAGATCTGGAGTAACACCATAAAGTTTCTGAGCACCTCCCGGACCGACCCTGAAACCAGTTATGACTTCATCAAATATCAGGATTATATTGTATTCATCTGCAAGCTCCCTCACTGCTTTTAAATAATCTCCCTCGGGTGTGATCACTGTTGAGTTGGCCATTATAGGTTCGGTAATTATTGCGGCTATTTCATTTCCTCTTATCTTTAGTATTTTTGTAAGACTCTCGAGATCATTCCATGAAGCTACAACAACTGTATCCATAACCTCAGTTGGTATTCCTGCCGAATATGGCAATGATTTTGGGAACCATCTCAATCCTGATACGGGCGGAGGAGCCTCTACTGAAACTGCTGCATAATCGTGCAATCCATGATAATGGCCCTCAAATTTCAGTATCATATCCTTTCCTGTTGCTGCTCTTGCAATTCTTAGCGCGTTGAATGTGGCGTCTGACCCACTGAGAGCAAATATTACCATGTCCTGGGTTGTCACAAATTTCTTGAACTCTCTCGCAAGCTTGTATTCCAATTCACTCGGAGCTCCGAAAAGACTGCCATTTTTAAGGAACTTTTTAACTGCTCTATTTATTTTTTCATTTGCGTGGCCATTAATGACAGGGCCAAACGCCATAAGGAAATCTATGTATTCGTTCCCGTCCACATCCCATATCTTTGTTCCTTTGCCTCCTTTTATATATAGTGGGTAAGGATCCCATGAACTGGTCCTCATCAGGGAACTCGCTCCCGTTGGGATCAGTTTCTTTGTTTTCTTGAACAAATTCATCGATTTTACAGTTTCATACTTCTTAATTTTTTGTTGAATCCCAACCTCTTTATGGTCGGTATCATCATCTGATTCCATAATAACACATCCTTTACATATAGACGATTAGTTATTCCAAAAGAGTATATTACTTTTTCTAATGTTAAAACGTTAGAATGGAATTTTTTCAGACTTTCAGAATAATATTGGGATATTTTTTAGAAAACATGAAAATATTTATATGAATCATTTACTATATAGTATTATGAGGGCCATAGTTGTTGGTGGAACGGGCCTTACAGGCAGATGCGCCGTATATGACCTAATGGGGAATGAAAAAATTGACGAGATTACAGTTGCCGATATAAACAGAAACGTGGATTTTGCTGATAAAAGGGTGAAATATGTTAAGCTAGATGCATCAGATCATGACGCTCTCGTAAGGACCCTTAAGGGAAATGATGTAGTCATAAACGCCGTACAGTATTATCATAATATAAATATAATGAAGGCTGCCTTGGAGGCTGGTGTTCATTACCTGGATCTTGGAGGGCTATATTATGTGACTCTTGAGCAGCTTAAACTGGATCAAGATTTCAAAGATAAAGGTCTTCTGGCTATTGCAGGAATGGGAGCCCAGCCGGGAATTTCAAATATAATGGCAAGCTATGCGGCAAGCAGACTTGATAAGATTGATAAAATACTGATAAAGGATGGATGGGCTGACAAAACTAACTATCCAAAACTTTTTTTCACCTGGTCTCCAAGCACCCTATTCGATGAGTTCACTCTTACCGCAGTTCACTATGACAATGGATTTGTCCAGTCGGAGCCTTTTTCAGCAAGCGAGGAGTACGACTTTGGATGGGAGGTAGGGAAGACAAAAATTTTCAGAACAGTGCATTCTGAGCTGGCAACAATACCTACCAGTTTCGCCGAGAAGGGAGTGAAATACGTTGAATGGAGAGAGGGAAGTGTTGACATTGAAAAGCTGAAGTTCCTCAGTGATATTGGATTCGGGAAAACAGAAAAGATGAATATAAATGGAAATGATATTATTCCGAGAGATTTCCTTTTCAGTCTACTGAAATCACAGGGAATGTTATTGCCACCTGAAAATGTTCAGATAAAAGATTACGAAGTTACTGTCGTTGAGGCTTACGGGACGGATGCAGGGAAGGAGAAATTCGTAAAGGTATCAGCATACTTTAAGTATGATGAAAAGTGGAAAGTTTCTGCATCCCAGAAGGAAGTTGGTGTACCTGCTTCTATAGTGGCACAGATGATTCTCAACGGAACAATCAAGGGAAAGGGGGTAAAACCTGCAGAACAAATAGTACCAACTAAACAATTCTTCAGTGAGCTGGCAAAGAGGGATATTAAGATAAAGGCAGAAGAAAAATATGATATGAACTGAGGCATATGATTAATATTCCTGGTGTGATTTCAAGAGAGACTGGATTGAGATCAGAACTGCTGTTGGTTAAGGATCTTTCGGTTGATTTTGAAACATTCGATAAGAAAGTTGAAGTGTTGAAGAATGTAAGCTTGAAGGTTGAAAGCGGAGAGGTTGTCACTATTGTCGGAGAAAGCGGATCCGGTAAATCAACACTTGCTCAGGCAATAATAGGAGTTCTGGACTCGCCACCAGCATTCATAAGGACTGGTGAGATATTTCTTGAAGGGAAAAGGATTTTCCCCCAGAAAGAAAAAAATTTCAATTTCAGGGGAACAGGCATTAACATGGTATTCCAGGAACCACTTGTCTCTCTAAATCCTGTTTACACCATAAGGAAGCAGCTTCTGGAATCTGCACAAATTGGAGGAATTCCTGAAAAAGGAGGGGAAAGAGAAAAAATAATCAAGAGTATACTCAGCGAACTCATGATAAGGGATGTGGATAGAGTCCTGAACAGTTATCCACATCAGCTTTCAGGGGGGATGAGACAGAGGGCAGCCATTGCAATGGCTATAATACAAAGACCTAAACTGATAATTCTCGATGAACCTACTACAGGTCTTGATCTGATTGTACAGCGGAAAATAATGAGCCTTCTGCTTAACCTGAGGAAGGAGATAAGTACAAGCCTTCTAATAATAACCCATGATCTGGCAGTCGCTGCAAATATGGCAGACAGGATTTATGTTATGTATGCCGGCAGGATAGTGGAATCAGGTACCAGAGGTGATGTGATAAAGGACCCGCTCCATCCTTATTCGTTGATGCTCAGGGATTCTGTCCCAACTGGATACAAGGAGTCAGGACCTCTCAGAGTAACTGAAGGATCGCCACCTGATATGTCATCACTTCCTCCAGGATGCCCGTTCAATCCAAGATGTCCCAGGGTCATGGATGTGTGCAGATCCAAGATACCCCCATTGAGGAGCATTGGTGATGTGAGAGAGGTGGCGTGCTGGTTATATGAAAAACAATGAAATTCTGAGGGTAGAGAATCTAAAGGTCCAATTTCTCAACAGAGAAAAACTGAAATTCTCAGCAAGGAAAACAGGAAGATGGAAAATAGTCTTAGATGGGATATCATTCTCCATAAACGATGGTGAAACATTTGGAATAGTCGGAGAGACAGGATCTGGAAAATCAACTATTGCAAGAACATTGGTTGGCATATACAGACCAACTGAAGGGAATATAATTTTGATGGGAAGGAAAATAAATTTCAAGAAAAAGGATGATCTCATATTCCTCAGAAAAAATGTTGGAATTGTTTTTCAGGATCCCGTAGGAAGTTTAAACCCTAGACTCACTATAAGAGACATTATTAGAGAAGGTCTTGCCATAGAAGAAAAGCTTTCCAGAAAGGAAGAAAATGATAAAATCAACGATGTTTCAGATCTTGTTGGTTTAGCAAGTAGCAAACTTGATGCATACCCAAATGAGATAAGCGGTGGGGAAAAGCAGAGGGCCAGTCTTGCCAGAGCACTCGTTAATAATAAGAAAATACTGATACTTGATGAACCTACCAGTTCTCTGGATGTTTCAATCCAGGCACAGATCCTCAACCTTCTCAGAAAATTGAAGGATGAACTTTCAATCACATATATATTCATTACACACGATTTCAATGTTATCAGATACATGTGCGACAGAATAGGTGTTCTCTATTATGGACAGATCCTTGAGATAAGCTCCGTACATGATATTTATGAAAATCCATTGCACCCATATTCCTCTGATCTCATGAACGCAAATATTAGCCTTGAGACAGAAAATAAATTTGATTCCCAGTATGAGATTGGGGAGCCTTCAAGATCCGGTTGCATATACATAAATTCTTGTTCTAAAAAATTTGAAAAGTGCTCCAACTCCCCGCCAGAATTCAATGTAAACGGAAGACGTGTCAAGTGCTGGCTGTATGAATCGGGCAAAATCTAGTTTTTACGGAAAATATTTCTTATTTTAAGTTATTTACAAAAAATTATTTCCAATACTCATACGTTTGCAAACAAAACATTAACATTATTAAGCTAGAGTGGATATTACATCTATGACCGATTCTGAAAAGGTTTATGGGAATTTTATAGATAATGAATGGAAAGAATCAAGTAAGGGTGAAACGGAGAATGTAATAAACCCCGCAAATGGAAAAGTTATTGCAAAAATCCAGAAAAGTTCAGAGGAAGATGTAAGGGAGGCAATAGATTCTGCTAGAAGGGCCTTTGACAAAGGTGAATGGCCTAAAATGATGCCAGCCGCACGGGCCGAGTACATAATGAAACTGGCAAGATTACTTGAGGAAAGGATGAAAGTGTTTGGAGAGGCAGAGATGAACAACACTGGAAAACCAGCAAAGCAGGTATTTGACTATGATGTTGCATACACAATTGATAATTTTAAATTTTTTGCAGGAGCGGCAAGGGTAAGCGAGGGTGTTGCAACGGGCGAATATATCCCTGATGGAACGAGCATGCTAAGGAGGGAGCCGGTTGGAGTGGTTGCTGCAATCACCCCCTGGAATTATCCTCTAATGATGGTTGGCTGGAGGGCTATACCCGCAATAGCTGCTGGCAACACTGTTGTGGTAAAACCAGCCTCCTACACTCCTATAACCACGCTTATGCTTGCCGATGCTGTCAAGGAGGCAGGGATTCCCCCGGGGGTTTTCAATGTTGTCACAGGACCGGGAAGAACTGTAGGAGAGGAACTCGCTAGAAATGAAAAGGTTGACATGATAGCATTCACTGGTTCAAATGAAGTAGGAAAGAGGATTTCAAGTCTCGCCTCTGGAACTGTTAAAAGACTTTCTTTAGAACTTGGGGGAAAGGCACCATTCATAGTGTTTGAGGATGCGGACATTGACGCAGCCACAGAAGGCGCTGTTGTAGGTAGCCTGATAAACAATGGCCAGGATTGCTCAGCGGCCACAAGACTTTACGTCCATGAATCAGTCTATGATAAGTTCAAGAAGCTGTTAATTGAAAAGATCAAGAAGGTGAGAGTTGGGGATCCAGCAGATCCGGAAACTGACCTTGGACCGATGATTTCAAAGGATCAGCTTAGTAAAGTTAAGGAATACGTGGAACTTGGAAGAAAGGAAGGGAACATTTTACTTGACGGATCAGATTTCACCGTAGGTAATGACGGATTTTTTATAAGACCGGTATTGGTTGAAACGGATAATAATAAAGCAAGGGTTGTCCAGGAGGAAATATTTGGCCCGGTCCCTGTACTTGTAAAATTCAAGACTTATGATGAAGTCATTGAAAAGGCAAATGATGTTGTATATGGCCTAGGATCCTCAGTATGGACTAAAGATGTAAGGAAGGCCATGATGGCAGCAAGAGACCTGAGATTCGGAACTGTCTGGGTTAATGACCATGCACCTATCCCATCAGAGATGCCCTGGTCACCAATGAAAAAATCTGGATTCGGAGCATCAACTTCGAAGTACTCGCTTGAAGAATTTACAACACTTAAGCACGTCTACGTTGATCTTACAGGGAGTGTAAGAAAGAGCTGGTATTACCAGATTTACGGAAAGAAAAATTGATTCATTTTTTCATATTTCTATATTTGAGTAATCCATTTCCTTGTATATTTCAAGTATTGTTCTAGTATCTGACCTTTCTATTTCAGGTATTGATGATAATTTTTCCAATATATGGGAATATTCATCCTTGTTTTTTGTGATGGTGTAAACTATGAAATCCACATCTCCCAGAAGAAAATATACAGATACTACACCCTTTATCTCCTTGAGTTTCTGAGCAATGTTATCCTTGTAATTGTATCCATATTTCCCCCTTATCAATGTAAGAGCTGAGAATCCGTAACCTAATTTCGAATAATCAAGGGTTGCAGATATTTTCTTTATGTAACCCTGATCCTTCAGATACTTGATTCTCTTACTTACTGCCGAAGGAGAGAAAAGGCCAACCTTCTTTCCTATTTCCTTCAGTGAAATTGTTGCATCCTCCTGCAATATCTTCAAAATCCTTCTATCGAAGTTGTCCATGATATTGGCAATAATAAACAATTTATTAATTTTGCTGTCTGATTAAATATTTTTTTTCTCAATTTAGAATTATTAAAAAAAATATTTTCTTAATTTTATCCAAAAGTGAATACATATAATTTCACTCCTCTCGGTGCCTTTATAATTATGGTATGTTCCCTTACTTCATTTCCAGTGTAGAGGTTGTACATCCTTGAGTAATCAAGGTTTTTTTTCATTTCCACCCCATCAATTGAATAGTCAATCATATTATTTCCTGATGGATCAATAACTGCGTTTATCTCCTTTCCCCTGAATGTAAAATGAAGTTTTGCAAATTCATCATCAGGGGTTATGAACTCTTCATTAACATCCCAGTAACCCTCCAAAAAAACTCTGCCAATTGATGTCCTCCTCGGCAAAACATAGTAATTGCATTTGCTGTTATAGCAGGTAGGCCCGTTGGCTATTTCACCTCTCAGATTTCCCAGATAGGTCTCTGGAGTGGTACCAAAATAGTATGCAGGATCTTCATCAACCTTCGGCCTTTTATTTATAGATAATAGTGACGAAACAATTTCTGATAACTCTTCATAACCTCCTTCTCCAAAATGCGTATGGACGAGCTTGCCTTCCTTATCAAAGAGGTAATGTGCAGGCCAGTATCTGTTTTCAAACTCATTCCATACCGCATAATCGTAATCATTTACAACAGGATAATCAATCTCAAGCTCTCTTATAGCCCTCCTGATGTTTTCAGGGTCCTTCTCAAAACTGAACTCCGGGGTATGGACGCCTATTATTTCAAAGCCATAGTTCCTGAATTCATTGTAAATTGACTTCAAGGAGGGAAGTGTCCTCAGGCAGTTCACACACGTATATGTCCAGAAATCTACAAGTACAACTTTATTGTCTATATCAAGAGATACCCTGTTCAAGAGTCTCCCCTGATCAATCTCCATCAATTTTTCTATCATTAAACTTAAATAAAATTCAGTTAAAAAATACTTATGTAGCTTATCAGTAATATGAAAAATGAAAGGACCATTGTATTGAGGAAGATGATATTCCCAATGAAATTTTCATATTTTGTATCGGGTAACTTCATCCATTTTACCAGTCCATATATGGAAACGGGAATTGTAACTAATGAAAAAATTGACGTTAACGGATAGATGCGTTTAATAGAATATATTATCACAAGGAGATAGAAAATGAAAAATATTGCTGCGAGCAGATATCTTGACCTCTTCTCTCCTAGAATCACTGGGAGGGTCTTTATTCCTTGTAATCGGTCATAATCTATATCCCTATAATTTCCCAGAAATAGCACCGGTACCAGTATGATGGAATAAGGTATTGCAAATATTATAGTATTTGATGAAAAATAACCACTCTCCGCATAGAACATCATGATAGATATTAGAAGAGCTGATATTACAACAGAAACCTCGCCAAAGGCTTTGTACTTCAAGCCAAATGGGGGGCCTGTATACCCGTATCCTATTATGAATCCTGCTATAGCTATTATAATTTCAACTGTTCCATAGATGAGGCCAATCGCCAAAAATAATATAAAATACACTGCGCTTGAGATTAACCCCCATTTTAGAAGATAATTTGCGTCGACACCATAGTGATAAATAGGATGTTTTCTGTACCTTGTGTTGGGTGAGTTTTCATTATCATATCCAAATTTGTAATCAAAATAATCGTCGAATAGATTGGTTGCAGCCATTAACGGCACTATCGATATGGAAACCATAATAAATGGAAGGATTTTAAAGGTTCCCGTAAAATACCAGAAATAAATTGCTCCTGGTAAAATGTATGAAAGGAAAAGATAGAGAGGAGGCACCTTGCCCTCTCTGGAAGCTATGTTCAATATTTTTGAGATTTCATCAGGCACCCTTCCAGATTACCAATTAAGTCTAATAATTAATCCTCCCTTCAATTTACTGCAATCTTACCTTTTTAACGAAAGGTGTCTAAAAATAGCATCATAATTAAGATTTAAATCAATAGTAGAAAACCATTATGGGATATAAAATATTAAAAAATATTGAAAAGATTAGATATCATGCAGGCACTTTATCAGATTTTTCTACAGAGATCTCTTCACCAGCTGCCTCTTCAAGCGGTACATTCTTTGTTTCCCTCAGGAATATTGAAAGTACTGCTCCTACAAATGACACAATTGCTAGCATCATAAGTACCTCTTTCAACCCTATAGCAGCCAGGAGGTATACGAAGAAGAATGTTGTAATTGCGGCACCTGTTTTACCTGCTGCTGCTGATATCCCATGACCTGTGGTCCTGAATTTCACTGGATATACTTCAGCTGGAACTATGAATGTTGTCGTATTCGGGCCCATGTCTATGAAGAAGAATGTCAGGGAGTAAAGTGCGAACATTACCTCGACAGGAAGGACAAATCCTGTAATTTTAGTTCCTTTAGCAATTATGAATGATGAGACAAGGAAGTAAAGTATTCCCATTGCAGCAAATCCAAGCACCTGAAGAGTCCTTCTTCCTGCTTTGTCCATCAGTGCAACCGCTGAGAAGTATCCAAAGAACCCTACCATGAATGGAATTCCAGCCAGAACTATTTTGGATGAAAGGCTTGTCGCTGGAATTATAGAACCTGTTATGGGACCTGAGAATATTCCGGTACCATAAAATGCTATATCAAGCAAAAACCATGAACCTGCTGTGATGATCAGAGTCTTCCAGTAGTTCTTGAAAAATGTCGATACTGATGAAACATTTGTATTGACTCTTGGATCTATCCTAGCATCTGATTTTATGAAACCGGCTGCCTTCTGAGCACCCTTAGAATCTTTTCTCACCAGTGCAGCATATCTCGGGGTCTCTGGTAATTTTCTCCTCATGTATATTACTGCCAAGGCAGGTATAGCTCCAAATGCAAGCATGAACCTCCATGCAATTTCAGCAGGTAATATTGCTACAGCACCTAAACCGACTGCCACCGCAGCCACTGAACCTATTCCCTGGTTCGCAAATACCAGTGCAATCAATTTTCCTCTGTCCTTTGTGTTAGAATATTCACTCATTATTGTTGCGCTTACCGGATAATCTCCCCCTATTCCGAAACCAAGTATGAATCTGAATGCAAAGAGTGACCAGTAATTCCAGGCGAAAGCGCTCAGAATAGCTCCTGAAGCCAGTATGGCTGCTTCCAAGCCATAAATTCTCTTCCTTCCGAATTTATCTGCAATAGTTCCCCATATAAGCTGGCCAAAAATGGCTGCTATTATTGCAGACGACCCAAGAAGACCTGCACCAACGAATGCATTCCCTCCTAAAACATGGAAACTTGTGCTGTACTTGCCTTCAAGGATTATAAGCACAATGCCTATGATGAACAGATCATAGGCATCTGTGAAGAAACCCATCCCTGAGGTAAACCACACTTTCAGATGATTGAAGTTCAACGGAACATCATCAATGTCCCTGAATGCTTTCGAACTCATGATTCATTATCATCTTTACTATTATCAAAAAAATCAATATATGTTTACATCTGTTTTGTATTGTAATGTCCTCTATATATTATATATATTTTCAATTCATCATTTGAATATGATTCCTGTGCGGGAATCGATGGAAATGTAATCGCCCTCGATTACCTTTTCCTTAAAGCTTGCTAACTTCACAACGCATTTCGAATCCTTCATCGTGGAATTAACAACGGAATCATTTGGGTTGCAGGTGAAAATAACAGCTTTATATTTTCTGGAAATTTCCAGCCCTCTGCATTTATCAGCTACGAGTATTTCCCCGGGATTATTTGGAATTGTAGTAACTTTCCCTGATACTGATTCTCCTATTGAATAGCCCCTGCCAATGAAGTGTCCAATTATCTCGACCCTTATATCATTCGTCCCTCCGAAGGTGAAGAATCCTTCTCCCGATGTGACTATTAGTGCCTCACCTTTCTTGAAAATATCCATTCTCTTGATTCTTTCAATAATATCGTCATAATCCCCGCTGTAATCTTCAAGGTGTATTGGATACACGTTGTTCAGAAGACTTAATTTTTCCTCAAGTTTATTATTTGGGGTCACTACAAAAATTTTCCCCGATGGCCTTAGTGCAGATAACATTTTAACGGTGTTTCCTGACTTTGTCATCACAAGTATGTTTGAATTTATGTCTTTTGAAATTATTTTTGCTGATTTTGCTAATGAAAATGCTATCCTGTTACCCAGAAACTCTTCAGGTTCCTGGAAATCTGTAATATTTGACTCCACAAATGACACTACATCATTGAGATATTCCACAGCTTCCAGTGGATACTTACCAATAGCTGTTTCTTCTGAAAGCATGAGAATATCTGCATTATCCATTATTGCATTTGTGATATCAGAAACCTCTGCCCGAGTTGGAGTTTCATTCGAAACCATTGATTCCAGGATCTGGGTTGCAACTATTGATGGAATACCGTATGCATGCGCTTTTCTTATCAATTCCTTCTGTATAATTGTCACTTCCTTCAGTGGAAGCTCAACTCCCAGATCACCTCTTGCAATCATTATCATATCAGATGTTTTTATTATTCCTTCGATATTTCCAAGTCCGGATGATGTCTCAATCTTTGATATTATGAACTGGTCTCCTCCATAATCCATAATCATGTTTCTCAGTTCTTCCACATTTTTCGCCTCCTGCACAAAAGAAAGTGCAAAATAGCCTACCTCGTTCCTTATACTTTCCTCAACGAATTCCTTATCTCTTTCAGTTAGACTTCCGAGATTCAGAACCTTTCCTGGTACATTCACTCTAGAGTTGTTGTGGATAAGACCATCATTTGCAGCCTTTACTTTCAATGAATCCCCTGCCTTTGATATTACAATAAATTTAACTCTGCCATCATTGACGAGAATTGTGTCCCCCATGGAAAGGCTTTCAAGTATTCCCCTCTGATTTAAGGAAAGATATGCATTCCCTTGTTCAGATATATCATAAACATTATCGTGAGATACTTTCACTTCAGTGTGGTCAGGAGTGGACATCCTTATCTCTGGGCCTTTTAAATCTATCAGCATTGATGTAAAGTTCTTCTTCCCCCTCCCTGCATTTATTTCTTCCACTATTTTTCTTACTTTACTTATGTAATCTTTCTCGATATGTGCGGTGTTTATTCTGAATGATGCTACGCCTAGTTCTACCATTCTCTCCATTTTTTCATAAGAAAGGGATGATGGACCAAGAGTAGCTATAAATCTTGCTCTGTTCATGAATAACTATGATTTCTTCATATAAAATACTATGATACATAAAATATATTTTCTTTATAAATTTCATGAATTTCCACTCAGTTATCCGTAAATATGAAGAATGCATCATCATATATGCCTGAGATAGAATTAACCCTGAATGCAGTTAAGTGCCCGCTCTGTGATTTCAATCATAATTTCAAAGTCAAAATTGAGTATATGGAGAAAAGTGTAAATAGCCAAAACCAAGAAAAAAAGTATTACAATTTCTTTATAGCGGAAGAGAAAGTAGGCGAAAATACAGTTAAGGTACCTATATATGAAATAGATGGGTACTGTCCAAAGAAAAACAGCCCTTTCAGGATTCTGGTAAATCCCAGGATACCAGTGGATTCAATACCGACTAATTTCATTGTCACAGTGCTTTCCTGATTCTATATTGTTCAATCTCCCATTTTTTCGATCTTTTTCCTGCTGAAGAGGTTTTCCCTCAATTCCTTATCCAACTCAGGGTCCTTCCTTCTGAGATATTCCAAAATAAGTGAGAAATGTTCCTTTTCATCATCCCTGTTGTGCATCATGATATGTTTTAATTCCTTGTCAGAAGTCACGTCTGCGCGTTCATCATAAAACATTATTGCCTCTATTTCTTCTATAAGGGATTGTCTGGCTCTACTAAGATCCTTCACCTTTTCACTTATATTCTCATCTGCTTCATATCTTGGCATAATTTCATTCATGGGAAATTGACTCTTAAAATCTTGTATATCCATTTCTTTACAATTGAGAGATAACTATTTTATTGCTTGTGATAATCATAGACTGTGGCTAATGAAAATTACAATGTAACCCCCTGGGAAGTTACTGGCAAGGTTGACTATGATAAGCTGATAGAACAATTTGGGACGCAGAAAATAAGCGGGGAACTTAAGAAGGATATGGAAGAAACAGCAAAGAAGCCCCCTCACGTTATGCTGAGAAGAGGTATATTTTTTTCTCACAGGGACCTTAATCTCGTCCTGAATGATTACAGGGAAGGAAGAGGATTTTTTCTGTATACTGGAAGGGCGCCTTCACTTGGGATGCACATAGGGCACCTTATTCCGTTCCTATTCACCAAATGGCTGCAGGATGCATTTGATGTAAACGTTTACATAGAGATTACTGACGATGAAAAATTTATGAGAAATCAGGACTATTCGCTGGAACAGACTAGGGAGTGGTCATTGCAGAACATACTTGATATAATTGCAGTGGGATTCGATCCTGATAGAACTTTCATTTTCCAGGATACTGAATACATAAAGAATATGTATCCACTTTCAATAAAAATAGCTAAGAAACTGAATTTCTCCGAGGTTAGAGCTACGTTCGGATTTGATAATTCTTCAAATATTGGAATAATGTTTTATCCTGCTCTCCAGATAGTGCCAACGATGTTTGAAAGGAAAAGATGCCTTATTCCAGCTGGAATTGACCAGGATCCTTACTGGAGACTCCAGAGGGATATTGCAGAATCGCTTGGCTACTTCAAGGCAGCACAGATACATAGCAAATTCCTGCCCCCTCTGTCTGGGCCTGAAGGTAAAATGAGTTCATCAATACCTGAATCTGCCATATACCTATCAGATGATCCCAAAACAGTCGAGAAGAAAATTATGAAGTATGCATTTTCTGGAGGCCAGGCTACAGTGGAACTTCATAGAAAACTTGGTGCAAACATTGATGTTGATGTGCCTTACCAGTGGCTATACTATTTCTTTGAGGAAGACGATGATGCCATTTCAAGAATAGGGTCGGAATATTCTAAAGGGAAAATGCTTACAGGAGAAATAAAGAAAATCTTGGCTGAGAGGATAAACAATTTCCTGACTGAACATAGGAAGAAGAGAGAAGGGGCCATAGATATTATAGATAGGTTCAAATTTGATGGAAAACTGGCAAGAATAATGTGGGACAAAATACACGAGTGATCATTTTACATCATCTTTATTCACTCCCTTTTGCGAAAAATGTAAGCTAAAACTGTTCCAGAAATTATTATTATCAGTCCAATCAATAAAATTGTGCCTTCTGAAATGGAATTCAGGGAGTAACTTTGAATATTCGTTGTTTTAGTTACTTCTATTCCAATATTGTAGTTGCTGCCATTCACATTCAGAACACCTGATTGTGGTGATACCTCGAAACCATTTGGGATTTGAATTTTGTATGCATATGAACCGTTTGGTATGCTTAAAACAAATGCAGTAGAATTTGAATAAAATGTCTGATTGAAATCCTTCCCATAGAAGAGAGAACCATTTATCATAATATACCAGCCTGTACCATTTGGAATGCCCTTTATTGAAAAGGTGATATTGTAATCAATAACTGTCCAGTTGATTGTGAAAGTTAAATAAGAATTGTTAACGGTCAGAATACCATTCTCAATATCTGATCTGAATCCTTGGATAGGATAAACTGTGAAGTTGTAGGTTCCATTGGGTAATAATAACTCTATTGAGGTGTTGGTGGAATTGAATCTTATAGAGTTCAAAATAATTGACCATAAAATTCCATTCGGAAGGCCGTTTTCCACAATATTTACTTTAAATTTTTCTATATTTATGGTTATATCAATGGTGATGTTCTTGCCGTCAACAATGAATGAACCCTGAGATATTGGTGAATTATCATTTTCTATGTAAACATAATAATCATAGCTTCCATTTGGAAGGACTATAGAGATAAAGCTCCCATTGGCAATATAATTGATCCCGTTGGAAAGATGTATATACCATTGAATCCCGGCAGGTATTCCGGATTCTTCGAATTCAACCTTGAACAAATTTAATTCAATGGATAGATGTTCCCCTGCACGGAGGCTTATGTTTTCCTCCCACTCAACTATGCCTCTGTGACTTTCTAAAATAAAATCATAGTAGCCGTTTCTGTTGTTATATATGGAAGGATACAGCGTTATATTGATTCCATAATCAACAAAACTGTACCTGCTACCATTCACTAATAGAATACCGGAATATACTGGAAGAGTAATGTTGACTGAGCAAAGCTGATTTTGGTAATAAAGGATTCCCAAATTTCCAGAGCCGTTCCTCAATTCAGAAAAAATGGAACCGTTGCCCGGGTCGTAGTATAGCCCTGAAAGTACATTACTTATAGCCTCGGCAGTATTGCTACCGAAATTGTATGCGTTTGGAATGTCCTGATAATTGTGGCCATTCCAGTATAAAAGATTCATTGCTACAGAAGATTTTTCATCAAAAGTACTGGTTCCGTTTCCAGGCCCTCCTGCTATAAGTTCAGCATCATAGTAAGTATAACCCGTCGGTTCGTAATTGAATCCATCCACAAGGAAAGCTGGTTCTGAATTCAATCTGGTGGCAAAGATAAACGATACATTGTCGTATGAGACCCATCCGTAACCATCATTGTAAAGGAATGATACGTAGGGTTTATTGTTGCCGCCTACACCTGCGGTAACATTCAGACTAATCCTGTAAGGAGCTGTGAGATTAATCTCGTTCCCTCTCAAGGTCTGGTTCGCAATTGAATAGTAATAATCAGTATTCCCAGCCGATGTAACGGTACCCGAACCTGATACTGAACTATTATTCATGGATGAGGAAGCAGATGAAAAATTCCAGATGTTATCAACAAAACCAACATAATTATTTGAGGTATTAACCTCTGCAACATTCTGGATCCAGTAAACGTATGGAACATTTCCATCAATGAAAACAAGATTTACATTCAGCTGAAATGATACCCAGGTTTGCGATTGATTGATAGAGCTGTTATATGTCGAGAGATAATTCACATATACATTTCCTAAGAATGAGTTAGTAGAATATTCATAGGGTTTATCGTTTGGACCTATTCCGAAATCAGTAACACCCACTGGTGCAGGTTCCTTTGTGTATAATTGGAATGGATTTACCGATGATAAATTGCCTTTGTTTTCTTGGAATCCGTGTGATTCCATCTCATAATAGGAACTCTTATTTTCTACAATTTGGTCCAATTTTTTTTCTGTGAAGGATACTGAGGCTGGAATTGATAATAACAGAATTGCAAGAATTAACATCGTTGCTACTTTTAATCTCTTATCACTTATCATCATTTGGATACATCTTCCCCTTATACCCTGTACTGAATGATGCGGAGGGCCGGATTTGAACCGGCGAACCCCTGTAGGAACAGATCTTGAGTCTGTCGCCTTTGGCCAGGCTCGGCAACCTCCGCTATGGGGTTGAATAAAATAAATATTTAAACCTTCTCGCTCATTTTCATTATCCTATAGGTGGGCCTCGGATTTCTGGAGGCATCAACGTCATCTATCCTTGTTATTTTAAGGTTTGTGGGTTCTTTCTCGAGCTCTTCGTGACTCATTGTAAGTGTCTCTTTAACTGTTTCAATAAATTTATCCATTTCCCTCTTGGTAGCACTTTCTGTTGGTTCTATCATTAGAGCTTCGGGGACGATTAGTGGGAAATATATAGTTGGTGCGTGAACCCCTTTATTGATGAGATGTTTGGCAATATCCCCAGCCTTGGGAAGATTTCCATCATGTGATGATGCCACAAACTCGTGTTTCTTCAATGATTTTCCAGGAACAGGCATGAATTGCTCGATTTTCTTCCTCATATAATTTGAGTTAAGTACGGCTCTCTCGCAGGCATCCCTCAGTCCTTCTTCTCCCATCATTTTGATGTATGTCCATGCCCTTACAAGCACGCCAAAATTACCATAGAAGCTTGCAACTTTGCCTATCGTTTTTGGGATGTTGTAGCTAAGATGGTATTTTCCATCGTATGTAACTATTGGAACCGGGAGGTAGTCCTGCAGTTTCTCAACTACTCCAACAGGTCCAGCACCTGGACCTCCTCCTCCATGTGGGGTGGAGAATGTCTTATGGAGATTCAGATGCACAATATCGAATCCCATCTTTGCCGGACTGGTCTTTGTCATGATACCATTAAGATTGGCGCCATCGTAATACAGGAGAGCACCTTTCGAATGTGCATATTCAGCCATCTCAGCTATCCTGTCTTCAAAAATACCCAGGGTGTTGGGATTCGTGATCATGAAAGCTGCCGTTTTCTCTGTCACAACTTCCTTGAATTTTTCTATGTTTACAGTTCCGTCTGGATAGGAAGGTACCTCTATCGCCTCGAATCCTGCCATAGCTGCTGATGCCGGATTAGATCCATGAGCAGAGTCAGGTACAACCACTTCCCTCCTCTGTTCAAGTTCGCCCTTATCCTCAAAATATGCTCTGACTATTGATAAACCTGTGAATTCTCCCTGCGCACCTGCCAGTGGTTGCAGTGTTATTGCATCCATTCCTGTAATTTTTTTCAGGTTTTCAGCAAGTTCATACATTAGCTTTAGAGCGCCCTGGATATCATTTTCATCCTGCAGTGGATGCAAATACTTGAATCCTGGAAGAGATGATATCTCATCGTTTATCTTGGGATTGTATTTCATTGTGCATGAACCCAGTGGATAGAAATCAGTATCTGCTCCAAAGTTCATTTCTGAGAGTTTAACATAATGCCTTACAACTGTGAACTCTTCCCTGTCACCTATCCCTATCTCCTTTCTTTGCATTTCTGCTGGAATGTTCAGATCATATTGCTCTTCCTCATGTGGCAGTTTCAGTGTTCTCCTTCCCTTCAGTTCCATTATCAATGGTTCGTCGAATACTGCCTGATGGTACATTCAGCTCACCCTCCCAAGAAATTCTCTGTATACCTCAAAATCCTTATCCGTATTCCTCTCAGTTACGTTTACAACAAGATTAGTTTCATTTCTGTTATTGAAACCATATTCCTTGCCGAGGAAGTATCCAGGGATTAGGTTCAATTTCCTTGCTATCCTATTGACAAAAGTCTTTGATCCCTTGATATTCATTAGAAATTCATTGAAGACTGGAGAGCTGTCATAGGGCAGATTGACTCCATATTCTCTGACCATATCCATAAGCTTCTTTGTTCTCCCCATATTGATCTCACCTATTCTTCTGAGACCTGAGTCTCCCAAAAGTGAAAGATAAACAAGAGAAGACAATGACATCAACGCTTCATTGCTTGTTATATTGGAAGTTGCCTTTTCCCTCCTTATGTGCTGCTCCCTTGTCTGAAGAATCATAGCATATGCTGGATTTCCATTCATGTCCTTTGCGGCGCCCATAATCCTCCCTGGCATTTTTCTAATGTATTTCATCTTGGTTGCAAAAACACCAAGCAATGGACCACCAAAATTCAATCCCAATCCCAAAACCTGACCATCCCCTACAACTATATCGGCATCGAATGCACCTGGTGGAGAAATAACACCGAGAGATATTGGATTGACCCCCGCAATAAATATCCTATCTTCTCCAATAATCTCTCTTATTTTACCTACATTGCTGTCTATTATGCCAAACATATTCGGGTACTCAATGTAAACTCCTCCAGTATTGTCATTGATTGCAGTCTTAAGGGCTTCAAGGTCAAACATTCCCTTGTCATTGAATGGTATCTCAATGAGCTTTACACCTGGCCCTTTAGCATAATTTCTTATTACCATCTTCTTGTTATTGTGCATCATCTGAGGAATTATGAATTCATTTTTTCCTGTTATATTATGCATCATTCTTATGGCTTCTCCAAGGGCTGCGGATGAGTCATATAGTGACGAGTTAACAACGTCCATTTGCAGAAGCTCTGCCATAATACTCTGGTACTCAAATAATGCCTGCATTATACCCTGAGAAATTTCTGCCTGATATGGGGTATAGGCTGTAATGAATTCATTTCTGGAGATTATGTTCCCAACAGCTGCTGGCACAAAATGATTGTATATTCCGAATCCCAGGAATGAGTGCAAATCGTTTACGGTTCTGTTCATTGCCGCGTATTCTCCTGCAACTTCTCTGACTTCATCCTCGCTCATTCCTTTCGGCAGTCCAACACTCTTAATTCTTATAGATTCTGGAATGTCTTTAAAAAGTTCATCCGGATCCTTGATTTCTAATTCTTTCAGGATTTCAAATAGGTCGTTATCCATGATGATCTATACCTTATTAATTAAATAGATATAGAATTTATCAATATACAGAAATGGACAGAAGATACCTTCTATTCTTTACGAAGGCATTCAGGGGGTTTACTTATGGAGTCTTTTCCGTGATTATTTTCATCTATCTTATAGATAATAATATTTCAGCTCCTTATGCAGGCCTGGTGGTCACCCTTTCAATAGTTATAAGTTCACTGCTCACGTACTATGTTACATCAAATTACGGCGATGGATATTCTAAAGAAATTCTGATTGTATTCTCAATTTTGCTTGCAGTCGGTACAGCAGGGCTTGTTTTAGCAAATGGAGGGCTGTTAAAATCTTTATTTTCCATTGTAGGTGCGCTGGGAGTCAACCCCTCTGACAACACAATATTCTCATCATATGAACAGCCAGTGATTTCAAAAATAATTGAGAAACAGCACAGAAGGAACATAATTTTTTCATATTACACTCTCTCTGGCTACATAGCCAGTTCAATGGGTGCCGCGTCATTGTATTTTGGGATAAAATATTCACTTTTAATATCTGTAATGTTCTCCATTCTAACCTTAATACTCTATTTGTTTATACCTCATATTGAAGGAAGAAAGAGAATTATAAAGGAAGAGATTAAGAAAGAGAGTAGAAAAACAGCAAGAGATGTGAGTATTCTATTCTCAATGGATGCTATTGGAGGTGGATTCGTGCTCCAGAGCTTGATAGCACTGTGGTTTAAAATAAGATATAATCTAAATGTGGCACAGCTTGGAATAATATTCTTTGTAGTAGATATAATTATTGCAGTCAGCATAATGATAACGCCTGTCATTTCCAAGAGGATAGGACTGATCCGGACTATGGTCTATTCTCATCTTCCATCAAATATTTTCCTCATCCTTATACCAGTTTTCCCGAGTGTTTATCTCTCGTTGTTATTCCTTTTTCTCAGGCAGAGTCTCAGCCAGATGGACGTTCCTACAAGGCAATCTTATCTTAATTCAGTGGTAGACAAAGATGACAGAAGCTATGTGGTAGGAGTCTCAAATGCGTCTAGAAGCATTGCACAGTCATCCACACCGTACATTTCATCTTATCTTATTTCCCTAGCGGCAAGTGCAATTCCTTTCGTAGCAGGTGGATCAATAAAAATAGCTTACGATCTTTTGCTGTTCAACAGGTTTAAGAGGGAAAATGAAAAATACGATTAGGATATTATATCATAATGCTGTCATTATGCTACATATGCGGTATGCCTGCAGGAAAGAGCTGCAAGATGTGTGGAAAACCTGTATGCAGCAGGCATTATGTGGCGGAACTTGAGCTCTGTGTCAGATGTGCAGGACGATATCACGTTCAAACTGTATCGCCTCGAAAGCTGCAGGTAATCCTTCCACGTTCGACATCCTTGACGCCAGCGAAAAGCAAAGCTTCCAGAAATCGATATTGACAGTGACACCATAATGCCTGAGATATTTAGTCAGGACTGAAATATTTCTCCTTCCTTTTCCATCCCAGTCCATAAGCAGTATTACTTCGCCATATTTCTGAGATAGCAATCTGCAGAAATTCTCAAGAGAGAGATTTCTTGGGAGCTGAATTATTTCACCGCTGAAACCCATTCTTCTCAGCGCCCTGATATCATTTTTACCTTCGACAATTATTGGTATATCTTTATTTTCTTCCTTTATGTAATTCAAAGACTTCACAAGATTTTCTAGATTGTCCCTTGAACTCACTATGATAATATTCAAAATTCATTCTTAACATTTTTTAATGGCTTCCAGAATTATCTTATCAGATTTTTCAGAGTAGGGTGATAAATCATAGTCTCCCCATTTTCTCTTGATTTCGAACCCCTCATTATCTAGTATTTCTGTTATTCCCTTTAAGCTGATTGGATATATAATAAGATCTTTTTTATGGATTTTTTTAGATTCTTTTTTTATTATGTATTTATAATGTAGGATATACCTGTCTTCAAATTTCTCGGGAAAAAGAGTCAGCATTATACTCTCCGTGCTGTCTCTATATATGCTGATAGTATATTCCCTTTCATCGAGGGAGAAACCATTCATTATGTCTATATACAATCCTGCTCCCGTGGTAGTTACCCTATTCACTTCTGAAATAATGCGCCTCTTCTCCTCATTTTCAAATAGAAGCAATGAATTCAATGCAATAATTACAAAATTGAAAACAGACTTGAAGGGAAGATGAAAAGCATCTCCCAATACTCTCTTAAAATCACCCCTTCCCTTGATTAGCATACTTCTATTATTGTCTATACCTATTCCTCCTTTGAAATGTGATATTACCCTTCCGGTACCGCAGAATATTTCAAGAATTCTTCCTCTTGGAAGCAGCGATTGAATTGTGTAAACATCATCTTTATAATCCCCGTATAATTTCTCGTAATATTCGGATTCAAAGTTATAATGTTCCAGTATGTTCATTTTTTGTAACCTATCTTTCTGAGGAATTCCATTCTCTCCTTCTTGTCCGCATCATTCTCAATGCCTACAGGAACTAGACCATCCATCACGCCTATGATTCCTCTCTGATCACCATCCTCTGCTACTATAACATAAAGGGGATTGGCAGTGGCCGCATATATGTTGACAAGCTCAGGGACATTCCTTAACTGTGAGAGCACATTTATTGGAAATATTCCTGAAAGATGAATTATGAAGAAATGGCCTGCTCCAACGTTCATTGCGTTCCTAACAGCTTTCATTTCCATATTTTCATCATTTCCATCGAATCTCACCAACCTCTTCCCTGATGCCTCGTTCATGGCGATCGCAAATTTCCCGGCAGGAGATGAATTCTTAAGAGCCTCGTAAATGTCCTCTACGCTTTTTATGAAATGTGTTTGTCCTAGGATGACATTTTCATCTTCTTCCTTTTCTATGTAAATTTTCAGAATATTCATGCCATAAGATATTCATCTGGAATAAATTTATTTTCTTCCTTTTTTTAATGGATTATGAAAGCTTTGCTTACCAGAAGGGAAAAATCTCATGAGATCAGGAATAGGCTAATCTCTAGCAATATAGAATTCTATGAAGAAACCAAGAGCTTCTATACCATTTTCATATTTCCAGGCCGCTTTCCAGAAAATCTGAATGGAAAGATAGTTGACTTTATAGACGAGGAAGAGATAGATTCAATTCCACTGGAAGGCCAAACCTTTAAGATTGATGGCAACAGGGAGGTTATAGATATATTTGCTCCCCGGATAATGAAAAGAAATTTAAAAGTAAAATTGGAAAATCCAGATATCACTCTTGAAATACATAAATGGGGAAATAAATATTTAATCAGTGTCTCCTGAGCCTTCCATTGGACCTAATTGAAGGCCTCGATTTCTCAGAACCCTTCCCCTTTCCTGATAATCCTCTTGCCTTCTTCCCTGATGCTGTTAATCCCCTGTAAACTCTTCCCCTGTGTTTGTTTGAGGAAGTCCATGAAAGATTCTTGTCGTTTTTGATTGCAGGATTATTTGGATCAACTAATAGAACCTCGTAGAATTTGTATTTACCATCCTCTGCTAGATAATAGGAATTCAATGTTACCAAATTAGGATATCTTTTCTGGGCTCTCTCCTCTGCTATCCACTTTTCACTCTTTCCGTGTGTGAGTTTGTTGTAACCGTATCTCCTTGGTCTTCTCCCACCCATTATTTTTTCTTTGTGAAGATCGCCTCTCTTGACCCTCACTCTAAGAATAACAAAACCTGCTTTCGCCTTGTAGCCCAGTGCTCTTGCTCTTGCGATTTTAGTTGGAGATGAGATCCTCTCTACTGTGCCAGCACTTCTCCACTCTACCATTCTTAGCCTGTAAGCCTCTTTATGATCTTCCTTCAAGGTAATGAAATTACCGGCCTGAAATGAATAACTACTCTTTGCATCCAAGTTCTAACACCTGTGTTGATAGGGATAGTTATTTATTATATATTAATTTCTTTTTTTCAAGCTTGTATAATAGATATTTATATTAAAATAATATTTTCAGGTCATGAGTGATATAAGAATCAATCCAATTCAGGATAAAACATTGTTGATACTCAAAAGGATACAGAGCCAGATAAGCCTCTACAGAGGTTACAAGGCTGGTGGCGATATCATCCCATCCTCGAAAATGATACATGATGAAATTCTTAAGAGGGCAGAAATATCTTCAAGCAACTTAAGGGCAGCTATTAGCAATCTGGAATCGTACGGAAAGACTGAAGAGAAGAGAAAGGGAGATGAACTCCTGTCAAGAATAGAAGAGATAAAGAGTCAGAAGATTCAGTTCCCTGATAAACAGATTCCGGCTAAGCAGGAGGATATAGAGAGCCTTTATACAGAAGATGATTCTGGATTCGGGAATGCAAGGGAGCTTCTTGATAATATAAACAGCTTCAGATCTGCATCAATATCCGGGGATTATGATCCCATAGTATATAATAAGATAAATGAGAATATAGATAACATAAAGAAATACCTGCAGAATAGAAGAGATTTTATTAGCAGATCATAATTTTATGAATGCCCTTCCAAATATTTTTTTATTTTCCATATCAGTGTAAGCTTCACCTACCTGGTCCAGCTTGTAAACTTTCCCCACAATTGGTTTTATTTTTCCTGTTCTGCTCCATTCAAGTGCTTTGATCATATCCTTTCTCGTGGAACTGATGCTCCCTCTGATTGAGTTCCCTTTCAATATCAGGTTTCCAAGAGGTAAATTCACTGGAGTAACATCCACATTTCCTATAACGACCACCCTGCCGCCGAATTTCAATGATCTGAAAGATTCGTTGAATGTTGGAGCACCAACCGTTTCCAGTGATATGTCAACGCCCTCTCCATTTGTCAATTCTTTTATCTTTTGAGCCATATTGTCCTTGCTCACAACGTGATCCACCCCCAGTTTCATCAGAAACTCAGCCTTCCACTGGCTACTTGTTTCTGCTATCACCTCTGCCCCAAATGCCTTTGCAATCTGGACAGCGTGAGCACCTACCCCACCCCCGCTTCCCGTAACCAGAACCTTATTCCCTTCCTTTATTTCCCCTACAGTTTCAAGGGCTTGTACAATCATTCCCGTAACACACGCAGAAATAACGGCTGCCTCCTCTGGAACCCCATTAGGCACCTTCACAAGGCTTATCTCCTTTGTCTTCACGTATTTTCTATAAGCACCATTAAGTATTTCCCCAAATGTTTTCTTATTTCTGCAAAGATTTTCCCTTCCGGATTTGCAATACTCGCATTCACCGCATGGTACGTATATCAGGCTTGCCACCCTGTCCCCTGTCTTGAATTTTGTTACCCTGTTACCCACTTTTCTTACCCTTCCTGAAATCTCGTGGCCCGGTACTATGGGCAGCTGCACCCTCGGAAAAAATCCCTTCATCGTAAGAATGTCCCTATAGCAAATACCTGTTTCCTCCTGCTCGATGATCAATTCATCATCACCAATTTCTTCATCTGGAATATCCTCGACTTTTGGAAATTCATTAATTTTGTTTAGCACTGCAGCCTTCTGCATGAAAGACCATAATAAATTAAGATAAAAATTTATAGATTTTTCAGAACTTCGTTTCTTGCATCAACCATATTTTTAAGTTTCTGGAACCCTATATCACGGCTTCTGGTCCTCAGGCCGCAATCAGGATTCAGCCTTACAAGGGAAGGATCAAGAAATTTTAATGCATATTCTATTCTCTCCCTTATCAGTTCTGTGGGTTCCACAAAATCTATATGCACATCCGTTACACCAACACCGAGACTTCTTTTTTTTGCAAGTGTTTCATTCACCTCAGAAAATTTTTTGATGTCGCTGTAACCCGGTCTTTCCTTTCCTCTGCTTATTTTGTCCCTATTCGCAAACTCAAGGTTATATACATCTATTTTAAGATCAGGGATTATATTGAAAATGAGATCATAGTCACTGCTGTAGCAAACGTGAAGATGTGCTTCAACGCCCTCTATATTGGATATACTTGCATTGACAGATTCAAGCACTATATTCATCTCATTTGGATGAGTTGTTGCGGCAGGTTCGTCTATCTGTACCTGTAGTTTTCTATCTCCCCATATATTTTTCAATGCCCTTATCTCTTCATTTATTATTCTTGAAAAGGCTAACGCCAGATCCATTCTGTCTCTATAATGTTCATTGAATGACCAGTCCATCAGAGTGTATGGTCCCGTAATAGGAACCTTGATGTTCCTGTCCTTTACGTTGTTTTTTAAGAATATAAGTTCATCAGAGTGAAATGATTCCTTCCTCACTATTTCTGAAACCACACTTCCCTTGTTGTAAAATCTGTTGTCAAATGATCTCACAGGACCATAAATTTCTATACCGTTCATCCTCTTCACAGGATGCTCGTACATTTCCCATCTGAACATCTCTCCTCCTACTCCAAGATTATCAAGTCCTGCTTCTCTGAACAGCTCCAGAGTTTCCAGGGTTGCTCTTTGCGCCTTTTCCAAGAAATCCAGGTTGTTGAGGCTTTTAAATCTGGATGATAAGTAATCTGGCTTTCTGAAACTCCCTATTTCCTGTGTCGCAAGATTCATTTCCCCCAGCCTCCCATCATCTCTATTTTCCTGTCAGCAATTATTCTGGGCAGAAAATCTAGGTATTCATTGCTCGTGGCGATTATTTCCCCAAAATCTTCCTTGTATTTTTTCAATTTATCTACAGCATCTCTTTCGAGGCGGGTATTGAATGCATCAACAATTCTCACTCCTGGAATTTTGCAGTATTTGCTTACTGCATATGGATCTCCCGAAATTATGGAATAAAATATTTTCCCAGCGGACGAAATTACGCTTTCATCAATTTTCCCAGATAGAACAAGGAATATTTCAACAGAGGAATCTATTTTTCCATAAACTTTTAAGCTATTTAGGTCCATCGGTTCATAGATCAAGAGTGATTTTATTGAATATTCCTTAATTACTCTGTTATAAATATTGGCCATTTTCTCTCTTAATTCATCATCTTCCCCTTTCACCCTGCTCATCTTAATAAAGGATTCGATGCCCGGAAGAAAAAATAGATAATCAGTATCATCAGGATGGAATAACGGAAGAGGGGGGTTATCTTTCAGAGACCTGAATTCTTTTATATTTTCGAGTGAAATAATATTGTTAATAATTGGCATCCTGTAAAATGTATTTGTTTCCTTGTACCTAGTCAATGAGCCAAGTTTGATTCCTTCAATTGATAGAGAAAGAGGCCTCAGAATATCGTACCAGTTGAAAAGTGGATCAGAACAGTATCTTATTCCATTCACCCTGCACATCTTATAATACAGTTGTGACTCTTCATAAATCAAATCAGCTACTTCCCTTTCACCCATCATATTTCTTTCCCATCTACTCAGGCTCTTTCTGATTTTTTCACTTCTAGGGTATAAACCATAAATCAAACTACTTATTTCCATTACAAAACCTCCATTAATTTCTTTGCAAAATGGTTCCTTCCCAAGGGCATAAGATGGATGCCATCAATATATCCTCTCAGATCGTCAATTGAATCAGATATATAATTTATGAAAAATTCCTCAAGATCTGTGGAATTTAAAATTTTATCCCGCATATTTTTTGGAATTCTCATATCAAGAGATTCGGTTACATCAAGCTGTGATTTCTTTAATATTGGAATAAAGCCTGCAAGAAGCTTGAATTTTCTCTTAGCAATCCATTCCTGTTTTAGAATTTCGGGATCAAAAATTGAATGCGTGATGAAAAACTTTGCACCCTTTTCATACTTTGAGCCGGCGATTTCACTTTCCTGAATACGATGCGGGTTCATTATGGCACCTACAACGATGTTTTCATTGTATTCCCTTAGAAAATTCTTTGCGATGGATTGATTTGCTATTTCTTCTATTGTGGACAGGACATCCATCTCCATTACAGGTTTAGAGTTAACTCTTGAATCTATTGTATCGCCACCTATAATGAAAAAATGATTTATATTGAACTTAGCGGCCGTGACCACCTTAGAATAAAGTGCAAGCCTGTTATTATCCCTAGGAGTTAGATGGGGGACTGCGATTACATCTGAATCTCTGGTTACAAGCCATAATGCCATAATAGGATCAATTCCTGGATAACCCCTCGGGTTATTGGGGGATGTCATTGCGTCGACTGAATCAACTAGATTATCTCTCGCTTTCAGAAGTTCCTCTATTCCAGCCTTCCTTGATGGCAATATTTCCACAGATTTTACGAATCTTATATTCATCAAATTTTTACGTGAACCCATTTGCAAATTTTTACATTCTTTTATAGTTATATAAACTTTTTTTTACAGTAAATATTACAAATCAGTACATTTTCCCAAGAAAGATTTTTCGTTTGATGTTATTGATTCTCATTGTTTCATGATTATATGCATTCCGTATTACTTGATTTCAAAAATGGTGTCATTTCTTCTCAATTTTAAGAAAAAGTTTCTTCATTGAAAATTCGTAGTCGGCAACTTCAGCGAACCCTTTTCTTATAAGTTCCTTGTTTATGAAAATCTTATTTTTAAGGTATACATATGCTTCCTTCTTGTAACCTTCTCCCTTAAAGCTAGGATCAAATTTGAGAAAAATAGTCTTTCCCTTAACAAAATTCTCCAGATATTCCAATACTTGGTCATATTTTTCAGCCAAAACCTTTACTCCAATGAATCCTACCTCAGCCCCATCATCTATTCTTATTTTATCCGGAGATATTACCTCTTTAACCCGGTACAGATTGTTGTCATATTCCTTATTGATGTATTTCTGTGGATTTGAATTTTCAATTATATTACTTCTCCCTGGCTTCGAAAAATTTCCCTTTGTTTCCCTTCTAATTATTTTGAAATAATTATCATCTGAATAACCCACTTTATCCTTGATTGTTTCAATGAAATTTTCGTTTATTTCATATCCTATAGAATTCCTACCAAGTTCCTTAGCGACCTTCGTTGTTGTACCGCTTCCCAAAAATGGATCCAGCACTGTGTCACCCTTAAGGCTAAACATCCTTATCAACCTATTCGGAAGCTCTTCTGGAAACATTGCCTGGTGTTCCTTCTGTCTTTCTCCCCTGAATATCCAGTGACCTGAAAAATATTTCTTCCACTCTTCCTTTGATAACTTTGACAATTTCCTTCTTTCTGCTGTTATATCTTGTCTCTTTCCAGGTTTCTTCATTATGATTATAAATTCATAGTCTATCTCCACCACACCATTTGGAGGATATGGATATGATCCCATTACATTGGCACCGCCACTTGTTTGCATCGTAGTTTTCTTCTGCCATATTATTGAACCCATGTAATCAAAGCCCATTCTTTCACATTGAGAGATAAAATATGCGTGAAGTGGTATCACCTTGTATTTTCCATATATTTTTGTTCTCAAAAACTGGTCTCCTACATTTATACATAGCTTTGTTCCAGGTTTCAAAATCCTATAGCATTCCTTCCAGACACTTTCCATATCCTTTAAGTATTCCTCTAATGCCTGACCGTAGCCTATCTGCTGCTTCGTGCCGTAATTTTTTATGTTCCAGTATGGAGGTGAAGTCAAAACCAGGTCTACCGATTCAGATTCAACTTCATCCATGTGTCTTGAGTCACCTATTATTATAGTATGGGAAGTCATAATTCTACCTCTTTCCTTTGTTAGCTACAAATTAGTTCTTCATTAAATATCCCTTGTTTTTTTCAAAAATTAAAGAAAATATAAAAAATAATTTTGGTTATTTCAGCATCTTTCTCAATTCCTTTTTATCTGATTTTCCTGTGCTTGTTTTCGGCATAGAATCTATGAAATATATTTCATCTGGAACCCACCATTTCTGTATCCTCCCTACATCCACATATTTGTTAAGATGCTCGTATACATCATTTTCCTTAATTGGTTCACTCTTCACAATGAATGCCACCGGTCTCTCTCCCCATTTCTCGTGGGGTTTTCCTATGACTGCAACTTCGCCAACACCTTTCATCTCACTCAGTGCATTCTCGAGGACGAGTGATGGTATGAATTCTCCTCCGCTCTTTACTGCATCCTTCTCCCTGTCCACTATCGATATGTAACCATTTGGATGAATGACTGCTAAGTCTCCTGTATGGAGCCACCCTCCCTTCCACAGTTCCTCCGTCTTCTGAGGGTCCTTGAAATAGCCCTTAGTAAGCCATGGGGACCTGACCACAATTTCTCCAACTGTCTTTGCATCCGGCGGTACCTCTGCCATATTCTGGTCCACAACTTTTAAATTTACCATCGGAACCGGGATTCCCGTCGTTATGGAAAAATTGAGCTTTGTTTCATCGTCTGCCTTGCTTACTGAATCGTTGTACATGGCAATCGTTAATAGAGGGGCTGTTTCAGAGAGACCATATGCTCCTATCGTGGTAATACCCAGCGATCTTGCCTTCATGGCCAGACCTTTCGGCAGAGCTGCGCCCCCTATAATTACTCTCCACCCTTTCATATATTCTCTGTATTCTTCAAGGTTTGGTGCTGATAGCACCATGTATAGTATAGAAGGGACCATTGCTGAAAATTTAATTTTCTCATTTTTAAGTAATTCAAGTATTGTACCTACCTCATACCGTCCCGGAAGCACATATTTGTTCCCATTCAGTAAACCCATGTATGGGATACCCCAGGAATGAACGTGGAACATGGGGACAAGAATCATGAAATTATCAGATCTTCCAACATTTATTGGGGCGAATTGCACTCCATTAGCAAGTGCAAGGGTATGCATTACAAGGTTTCTCTGTGTAAAAGTCACGCCCTTAGGGAAACCTGTTGTACCGGAAGTGTAAAATATTGTTGCAGTGGTGTTTTCATCCAAGTCTGGAAATTCATATTTTTCATTCTTAACTATATCTTCATAATGGTAATTCGGGGTCAGTGCTGTTGATACTGTACCATTATCATCATTATATACCACCCACCCTTTTATAAAATCAAACATCTGCTTATTCTTTTCAAGAATGGGAATGAATTCGTCCCTTACTATAACATACTTATCTTCTGCGTGATTCATGGAGTAGTAAATGAGTTCTGGCGGATACCTTATATTCACTGTATGAAGTACAGAACCCATCATAGGGACAGCATAGTATGCTTCCATGTATTTATCGGTGTCCCAGTCTATCACTGCTACAGTATCCCCTTCCTTGACTCCGATGCTTTTCAATCCAGCGGCAAGGCCGTTAACCCTCTGGAAGAATTTTGAATAAGTAATTCTTCTTTTGTTTCTGTAAACGATTTCCGTGTCAGAAAAATTTTTTGCCGTATTTATGAAAAGGTTTCTCAGGTTCAGATTAAAACTATTTTTTTCAGGCATAGAATTAGAATGTGAATAGCAATATATTAACATTTCCACTTGGTGGAAAATTTTCATTATTTCTTTGTATTTTATGAAAATATTTAAATGGGTTAAGTTCAGCTCAAGGGTTAATTTATATTTGAATTATTATTTACTAATATATGCAGGGCAACTGGAACAAGATACTCAGGATTAACCTTACAAATAATGATATCTGGACAGAGGAACTCCCGACAGAGATCTGGGAAGATTACATCGGAGGGATTGGAGTTTCAGCGTATCTTTTCAATAAGATTGGAAAATATGTTGATCCTTTTTCTCCAGATAACCCCCTCATAATAATGGCAGGGCCTTTGACAGGAACACCTTACCCAAATACAGGGAGGCACGAGGTAGTTTCAAGATCGCCTCTAACAGGTTTATTTGGAGAGGCAAATTCTGGAGGATTCTTTGGAAATGAGCTCAAAAGGGCTGGGTATGACGGTATAATCATAAATGGTTCTGCTGATTCATACTCCATAGTAAAGATAGATGAATCAGTGAAAGTAGAGAAGAGAGATGACCTTTGGGGAAGAAACTTTTATGAAACCCAGGAAAAGATCAGGAAAGAAAAGAAATTCAAGGTAATGGCTATTGGAATAGCAGGAGAGAATAAAGTACTGTTTTCGGCAATAATGAATGACGAAGGCAGGGCTGCTGGAAGAAATGGCCTAGGTGCTGTTATGGGATCAAAAAAACTCAAAGCTATTGCAGTTGTCGGATCCAAGCAAGTTCCATTGGAAAGGAGGAGTGATTACCTTAAGCTATCTGGAGAGGCCTCAAGGTACCTTCTAAATTCTCCGTTGACACAGGGATTGAAGGAATACGGGAGCATGATATGGATGGATGCTGGGCCTGGTCTAGGGGATGTGCCTGCAAACTATTTCACGGACCATAATTTTGATTATGATGAACTTTCTGGTTCGAGATTTAAAGAGCTCTATAGAGTTACTAGCTATCACTGTGCCAACTGTGTGATAGGCTGTGGAAGAACAGTACAGTATGGCAGCATAACAGTGGATGGGCCTGAATACGAGACTGTTGCTGCCTTTGGACCTCTTCTTGGAAATAAGAACTTTGACAGAATAATAGAATGGAATCACCTCATAAATGATGCAGGAATGGATACCATAAGCACTGGAGTTCTGATTTCAGGACTGAATTATTTTCTGAAAGAAGGTTTGATAAATGATGAATCTTTGAAGACTTATTACGAAAACAATTTTTCAGGTATATCGAGGATGATAGAGGATATAGCACATTCTCGGGGTATTGGAAATGAACTCAAAGATGGCCTTGAAAGATTTGCTCTTTCCAATAATATTCCCAGGGATATGATTGCAACAGTTAAGAAAATGGAAATACCTATGCATGACCCGAGGGCATTTAAACTCCAGGGCTTAGGGTATGCAACATCTTCCAGGGGGGCTGACCATCTTCAGGCAGAGATGTACGAGGTGGACATGGGGATGGAGAATGAAAATCTCGGGATCAAGAGCGGAGACAGATGGACAATTGATGATGATCAGAGGGTAAGGACACTCATAAGCACTCAGAATTACAGGCAGATCCAGAATTCTGCAATAATATGCAGCTATGCAAAGGTGGATACACAATCGCTCATTGATGCACTTAACTATGCAACTGGCTTCAGCTACAATTATGAGAAGTTCATTTCAATAGGAGAAAGAATAATTGATCTGAAGAGAGAAATAAACATTAAACTCGGAATGAAAAATGAAGACGATTATCTTCCTAGAATTGTTAGGAAGGGAATTGAAGGGGAACCTGGGGAGAGCGCAACAGATGACGGGGAATTGAAGAATGCTTTGAAAAAATATTACGAAATTAGAAAATGGAAAGCTTAAAGGAAAAGCTTAGGGACTGATCTGTCTACATCAACCACTAAAAGCTTTGGATTCTCACCCTCAGACAGCCATTTCAGTTCATTCATATCGTTTCCAGCAACCATTGTCTCTATGCCGAAGGAAGATGATATTTTCTCTACATCAAGATCAAAGTTCAGAAATTCCTTATACTCCATGTCAGGATAATAGCTTGCCGCATAACTTTTCAGGATAACGTATCCTCCATTCCTCAAAACTATTATTTTCAATGGTATTTTATATTTCCTCAGCGTCCACAGCGCTTGCAATGAATACATTAGGGCACCGTCCCCAAGTATTGCAAGTGTTTTATTATTCTTCATTGCTATTCCTGCTGCTGCTGGAAGTGCCCAGCCAAGCTGACCGCTCTTAGCTGTGAAATAAGCATTGTGCGAATACCCCATGAAATTTCTAAGGACGTAGGAGGAAGAAACTGCCTCGTCAACAACGGTGTAGCCTGAAAATTCCCTCTTGATTTTACTGAATACATAATTTATTCCCATACTGCTCCTTTCATTCGCTATTTTTGTAGTCATTCCCAAATCCAGAGGTTTCGTAAAGTTGCATTTTTTCTTGACCTTTTCTTTGAGCTTTTTCATGAAAATTTTAACATTCACATTGTAGAATTCACCGAATTTAGGCTGAATATTCATGCCAAGGAATATAATTTTTTTTCCTCTAAGAACAGGTGATGGAAGGTATGGATAAAGTGTTATATCCCCGCCCAGGAAAATTACAACATCATTCTGTAGGAGCTTCAGATTTATTAGAGTGCTTCCTGGCATAAGATCACCTGCAAAATATTTGTTCGATGAAAGGAACGGTGCCCTGTGGCCGAGTGGCTCTGAATAAACTGCACAGCCTATTTTGTCTGCAAGTTCCTCAGCTTCGCTGAAAGCATTGAATAGATCTACTTCCCACCCGAAGACAAGGGCAGGATTCTTTGCACTGTTTATTACTTCGGATACATATTCGAGAATTTCATCATTATCTATGTTATAATTTACTGAGACATCTTCCTGCTTTTCATAATTAATTTCATCATCCATAAGATTCATTGGTATTGAAAGGAATACTGGACCCAGGGGAGGTGTCATTGCCATCATCTTCGCCTTTCTGATTGCTGAAGGGATTTCCTCGGCTCTGTTAAGCTCATACTTGAATTTCACATTTTCACCTATGAAAGACAATAGATTCCCTGAGAGGAGAGGTTCCATTAATAGGTGCCTCTGATCCTGCTGACCTGCAGTGATTATTAAAGGAGACCTGTTCATTTTAGCTGTGTAGATAAAGCTCATTGAATTTCCCAGACCGGGAACTGAATGAAGGTTCACAATTGAAGGGATACCGTTGAACTGTGAGAAACCGTCTGCCATACCTACCGAAATACCGTCAAAGAGTGTCAGAATGTAATCGTCCACATGCCTTAGCGCACTGAGTTCAGTTGTTCCTGGATTTCCAAAAATGGGAAGAAGTTTGAGGTTTCTCAGAGTTTCTGAGAAAGCATCATACCCTTTCATTTAAAGCACCCTGTATAAAGGATCCAGACCCTGGGCATACCTCAGCACATTGCTTATTGTCTCTGTTAAAAATCTCTGCTGGCTTTCTACTGTAACTCCCGCTATATGTGGTGATACAATTACATTATCCAGCTTGAATATCTCTGAACTGAAATCTGGAGGCTCTTCTGGAAAGACATCAAGTCCTGCCTTTATTCCTTTAGTTTTAACAGCCTTGATTAGAGCTTTTATATCAACAATTTCGCCCCTTGCAGTATTTATAAATATAGCTCCATCTTTCATCATCGAGAATTCCTTTTCCCCGAACATACCTCTAGTTTTCTCTGTCAAGGGCAGGTGTATGGATATTATATCTGAATTTTTTATGAGATCTTCCAATTCCATATAATTCAATCCGTATTTTGACTCATCCTCTTCCTTCATTCTTCTTATGTCATAGTAAAGAATTGTTACATTGAATGGAAGTAATCTCTTCGCAAGCTGAATCCCAATCATACCCATTCCAACTATACCGAACACCTTACCTTCCAGGTCCCTAGAACCAGTTAGCATAGGCCAGTTTCCATCCTTCAATTCATTATTCAGAAACATCATATCCTTTAGGAAAACAAGGGAAAATGCTATTACGTGTTCTGCAACACTCTGTTTGTTCGCAACAGGAATATTACATAAGGCTATTCCCCTTTCTTTCACATATGAAACATCAACGTTATCATATCCAGTGCTGGCAATCTGCAGATATTTCAGGTTAGGAAATTTTTCTAGTTCTTTTCTTGACAGTTTTGTGAATGTTGTTGCAACAAGTACCTCAGCATCATATTTTTCCAACGAAAGTTCATTCACAATTTCCATCTCTGGAAGTATTTGTGAAACTGTTGCCTTTACCTCCTCCGCAGGAATAAATTCAGGCAAAACCGTTATGTATCTCATGATTGAATATGGAAAATACAATACTTAACACTTTCATGTCTATGGAAGGTTTAAGAATTATATTCCTTTGATAATTTAATTTTTACGATAGATTGTGACAAATATCCCTTGAAATTTTATGCAAAAGTTTTTCTTAATATTGAATATTGTGAG
>CAZIOW010000008.1:0-51726 GCA_964541025.1 uncultured Thermoplasmatales archaeon | reverse complement strand
ATATTATGAAAATCCTCGCTATCAGGAGACCGTAGCCAGGTACCGTTCCATTGATTGCGGATATGAATGAAGGGTCGGGGGGCAAATAACCGAATACCTGTGGTACTGCTTCAACAAAAATCATTATTATTACAAGGAGTTTCTGAGCGCTCTGATACAATGCCTTGTCATCTGATTTCGTCAGATCTATATTTATAATTTTAGCTCCGACGAACAGCTGCATGATTATACTTGCTGTCACTATAGGACCTATACCAAGGTCCATAATTGATCCAGCTTGACCCGCGAAAATAGACCTGAATGATGCAAATACATCTATAATTTGAGACCTGTCAAGACCATATATATAAATATTGGAGAGAACGAAATATATTATCAATATGAGTGATGTCCAGAGAAATTTTTCTTTGAATCTTACGTGCCTTCCTGGTTTTTTCACCGCTGGAAGCCTTTCAACGAGGTTCTTCCATCCGTATAGCCTGGATCCCTCCCCCGTGTATGATACAAGCAGGTAAGTTAAATAGTACAGGGGGCCAACCGTGATAGACAGTACGGCTGTATATACCTTATTGTAATCTAATACCCTGTAAAACAAGTATATATTTAAGAGGAATATTATTAAAATCGGAATTGCCGAGGCCCTATTCCTCTTTATCTCCATTTAGTTCTACCTCTCCACCAGCATCCTTAATCTTTTGTATTGCTCTTTCGGTGGCTTTCGACACCTTAAGATGAAATGGTCTTCCTACCTGACCTGCACCAAGAAGAACATCGTAACCCATCTGTTCCAGATCAATGGATATCTTATCGTCTTTCATAGTTGCAACACCAGAATTGATAAGATAATCATAATTTCTATCTATTTCTCCTACATTTATTGCCTTAGGTTCTTTCTTGGCTCCATGATAGACAAATCCGTGAGCGCCATAGTGATCGGGCATGTACTTGACCATCCAGATCCATCTATGCTTCCCAAGCCCGGCCATTCCGGATCCGCCCCTCTTTCCCTTTCCTCTTCCGGCCTTCTTTCCCCTACCGTAGAGACTTCCCCTGTATTTCTTAGTTTTCTGTTTCACCAATTTTACCACCTTCTATCATTCTTTCTATGAGCAAATTTATGTCCTTTCCCCTATATCCTATGCTTCCTTTGAACTGATATGTTCTTTTGGTTGTCTTATATCCTTTTCTTGGCGGATTCATTCTGAATATTGGTTTCATATTAGGTATATCCTTTATCTTTATTTCGCCATTCAAAATTTTCTCTGCCATGTTTTCAAGATTTTCAAAACCAAGTTCTTTAACGGTCTCATCATCAAGTTTCTTTTCTCCCAAAAGCCTTCCTCTTTCCCGTAACAGAGTTACAAGATGCTCCTTGTCTATTTCGCCCCAGGTTATGTAATCTTTGGCCTTTTTTATCTGACCGATCTCTGTTTCTGGAACTATTACTAGATGATTTATTCTGTTAAGTCTTAATTCATCGAGCGCCTTCCTTATTCCTACTTCTGTATGATTGCTTCCTCTAATTTTTATCACTGCGTACACTCATAACACCTCCCTTATATATAGGAGTACTCAACACCAGCTTATCATTTATTTTAAATTTTGAGGTTTCCTTGAGGGCGTTGAATGTTGCATATGCGAAATTAACCGTACTCTTTGTATGACCCTCTGAGAACCCCCATGTATCCTGTATTCCAGCCATTGAAAGTACCTTCTTGGGTATATCTCCAATAGCAAGTCCTACTCCTTGAGGGGCAGGCTTAAGATCAACTCTGACTGAGCCTGATTTTCCCATTACTTCGAATGGAACAGTGTGACTTCGGCCGCAACCGCATTCCCAAGAACCACATCCCCTCTTAATCTCAACAATATTAAGCTTGGCATTTTCAATTGCTTTCTCAATTGCATCCCCTGTTTCCTTTGCTTTTGCGTGACCTATACCAACGTATCCGTCCCTGTTCCCAACTACTACCGTTGCTGCGAATTTAACCTTCCTGCCGGAATCTGACATCTTCTGTACCATCTTTATCTCTATAACTTCATCCTCCAGATTTGGTAGGAGAGTATCAACAATCTGTGCCTCCCTAATAGGAATGTGTAAGGCAAGAACTTCTGAAATAGTCTTGAGTTCTCCATTCTTTACCATTTTCCCAAGCCTTGTCTTTGGTATCCATTCAATATTTTCGTCAGTCATAGCAACTCCTCCATAGCCTTCTTTACTGATTTAACAGACCCTTCAGTCACAGTCTCTAAATGCTTCCCTAAAATTCTGTCTTCTGGCGGTAGAAACTTCTTATCCACTGGAACCTCAACACCTGAATCTATAAGACCCTTTACACTTGCCATGAGTTTAGATCCTTTAATTACCTTCTGCCTCCCCATATCTACATAAACCCTATGTATCCCCTTGTTCTTTGCTCTGAGCCCTGCAAGGTATCCGGAAAGGTATGCCGCAGGCGTGTTCCCAGTTGGTCCTTTCCATCCGAATTTCTTTAATTCAACGGTGCAACCATGAGCTAGTACCCTGTCACCAGATGGTCTATATTCAATTATATCCACTTTCATGTTCTTTAATGATTTTCTAATTACTGCCCTTGGGACACCGGTCTTGATCAAGGCCAGCCTCTTCCTATAATCCGTTATGTTAAGCCTTCTCCTTTTTAATGGCATAATATATCTTGAATGCATTTAATCACCCTTCAACAAACCTGAATCTTTAAGATGTGTGATCAAGGCCGATTTATTATGAAATACACCGCCCTTAATTTGAGAATACAGTTTCCTGTAATCCTTTTTTGATAATTTACCGCTATCTCTCAACTCTCTCAATGCCCTTCTCATGGATCTCACATTCTTCACCCACCTGTCCTTTCTTGGTTCCCTCGCATTTCTTGTACCCTTCCTGGATCCTTGACCCTTCCTTCTTCCCTTATCTCTCTGTGCCTTTGTAACTCTGAACCTGCTCCTTGAATTTGATTTCGCAGTTTTCTTTTGAATCACATTTCTCTTGATCAGCTTTCTTACATCTTCCCTAGTAACTGCTTCAGAGATGTCATCTATGCTCTTAGGATCCATCCACACCCTGCTGGAACCTATTTTCAACATTTTTGAAGCCATTCTCTTTTGTGGACTAAGTGTAACCATTATTTCACCTCATTCAGTATTTTAATTCCCACAGTATGTGCTTTCTCCTGTATCATCATTCTCTTCTTCATTCCAACTTTTGAAGAAATTCTTATTGCTTCTGTTGAAGGATTTACCCTGTCAATATCCTTTAGATTTGTAACATAGACTTCCTTGAACCCTGAAGGATGCAGAGCCCTTACTTCACTTGGACCTCTGAAACCGGATTCCACATTCGGAGGCCTGTATCCTCTGTGTTCCCTTGATTTTGAATGTTTCCCTCTTGGCTTTCTCCAGGCATCACCCAGCTTCTTATATCTGAACCATTCCTGTCTGTGGAATTCTGGTCTCTTCCTATTCATTTCATTTCTGACCTTCAGAAGCCTCTTTGATCTTGCGCTTAAATTAGCCTTCAATTACATCACCTTTCTTTACAATGTAAATTCCGTCCTGGAATACCCTTGGATCGAAACCCTTTATCTTGCTAAGCTTCTCTATTCTTGCCGCTGCATTACCCAGAGTCTCTAAGTCATTTCCCTCTAATGTAACTATATCTCCCTTAATGTTCACTTTCACATCGGCATTCAATATAAGCTTCCTAGGGCTTTTTTCGCCCAAGAAATTGTCTAGTGTTATCTCATTTCCTTTAACAGTAACCTTAACGGGGAAGTGGGCATAAACTATTTTCATGGTATAGACGTATCCTTTTGTTACTCCCACAAACAGACTGTTTATAATGCTTTTCCACGTACCTATCACAGATGTGTCACTTTTCTTTTCTCTTGTTGTATAAATTTTTATTGAATTACCCTGCAGTTCAATTCTCGCGTACTCGTATATGAATTTCTTGGAGACAGTTCCTCTTGGCCCCTTTACAGAAAGCAAACCATCCTTAAGGGAAACGTTAATTCCTTTTGGTACTTCTATTATTTCTTCCATTTTCAATCACCTTAATATATGAAGGCCAGAGCCCTCCCTCCCACTCCTTTTTTCTTTGCCTCAGAGTTGCTCATAACACCATTTGTTGTTGATATTACAATCAATCCTATATCCTGAGCTGGAAGGTATCTTGATTCCCATCTTTCCATCTCATTCCTCTTAATCGAGAATCTGGGCTTGATTACACCACAGTTGTTGATAGTTTTAGCTACCTTTACTTTGAAAACCCCCCCTTTCCCATTTTCCGAATACTCAAATTCCTCTACATATCCATATTTCTGGAATACTTTCAAAACCCTTCCAACAAGATTGGAAGCTTTCACTTCAACTTCTTCCCTGCCAAGTTTTGACGCATTCCTTATTGAAATCAATGCTTCGTTTAATGTATCTCCCATCTTTCTCACCTCAGGAAAATTTCTTGAATCCTAACTCAGGAGCTATTTCTCTAAAGCACTGTCTGCATAGCCTGAGTCCGTATCTTCTTATCAACCCTCTCTTCCTTCCACATCTCTCGCACCCATGGTTTCTTCCATAATCCTTTTTGGGCCTTAGCTTTGGTTGCACCATTTACTCTCCCCCCAGAATTTCCAAGTTATAGTTTTTCTTCATATATTCCATCATCTCTTCTCTTTTAACTTTAATTTTATTGGGTATGCTCCTTGGCCTTGTTCTCCTCTTAGATACCCTATACCCCCCTTTCCTTCTGAATGTAACCACTATATCCATTCCAAATATACCTATTTCAGGATTGTACTTCATTCCCTTGAAATCAGTATAATCGGAGATACCAAAACTGAAGGTCCCCTGATTGGAAAATGAATAACTGAAAGCCTTGAAATTCTTGACCCATAATGCTGATTCCAGGAATTTTTTCACATCTTCCTTTCTGATAGTGACCTTGACACCTATTGGCTGGTCCTGCCTTATTCCAAATTCCCTGTTTGTCCTTTTTACCTTTGTAATAGTCGGCTCCTTGCCAGTAATAAGAGTGATAACCTTTTTTGCCTTTTCCAGTTTTTCACCAGCTTCACCTACACCTATATTCACGGTCACCTTGTCAATCACTATGCCCTCCATTGGATTCATTTCATGCACCTCCAGCCATTCTTATATCAGGTGAGGATTTTCCAAGGACAAAAATATTAGAAACAGTTGTGATGAAATTGTCCTTGCTTTCCACTGTATTTTCCTGATAACTCCTTGATACATTGATATCCTTTATCTGTGTTATCATTCCTCTGTGAGCTCCGCCTGTCACGTAAACAGTCGTATCCTTGATTAATGGATAAACATCAAGTATTTTCTGATCTGGAATAGATATTTTCAAGGTATCACCCCTTTTGATTGAAGATTGGTCAGTCAGTATTACTCTCCCATCATGGGTAGTTAATTGAATCTTGCCCCCCTTCTGTATGAACTTTCCTATAACTTTCACAAGCTTCCAATTGGCTTCATCATTTTTCAGATCGCTGAGTACAAGAACTCCTGACTTATCCATAAGGACTCTCTTGAAAATTCCTGCATCATTTATCGAAATTGTATCCATGAAGCCTACAGGTCTCTTGTAATCCTTTACTATCTTTCCATCAACCCTAATCAGTCCCCTGGTCACAATATTTCTTGCTTCCTTTGAAGTATCTGCAAGATGCAGAATATCTCTGACTATCACCATCAATGGTACGCTACTTTCTACTGCATGGGGCCCGGGTGAAGCCTTTATAGACCAAGTATACATCTTCCTTGGTTGTTTCCAGGTAGTAGGTGATGCCAGTCTCTTAACGTGCTTACTCATTTTCTTCCTCCTCCTCTACTTCCTCCTCTTTATCTCCGGTCTCTTCCTTATTATCTTCCTTCTCATCTGATTTCCTTTCTGGTTCCTCTTCCACCACTTTGTTTCTCAGGGACGCAAGCTCAGAAAGTTTCTGCTTTCTCTTTGGATCTTCCATTTCAATTTTGACCAATATTAAGGATGAAGGATCTAGTTTCCTGGGCTTCATTTTGCCATCAGCTTTTGCCACATTGATATTCTCAACGATTACTTTCCCCTCCTTTCTTAGAACCTTTACCACTTTGGCTTCTTTCCCAACTATATTCAGTTTCTCATCCTTATTAGAATCTCCCTTCACTATTCTAACCATGTCACCCTTTCTTACGCCGAACTTTCTAATTCCGTATTTTTCACTCAAATCTCTTGATAAATGTAAATTAAGTTCCATTTAAACACCTCATACTATGGAGCTGGCAAGTGCTGCTACTCTTGGCCATCTCTCTGCTGCTTCCTTGGCAACTGGTCCCTTGATTTCAGTTCCTCTCGTTTCTCCATTGTCCTGGACAAGAACAGCCGCATTATCCTCAAATTCTACCATCAATCCGTCCTGTCTTCTGAACGTTTTCTTCTGTCTTATGACTATCGCATACACGACCTTTCTTCTCATTTCTGGAGTTCCCTTCTTAACTGATGCCATTATCATATCACCCACGGATGCTGCAGGAACCCTTCTCTTGGTGTTATGGTATGCTTTGACATTAATTAGAGCTATAACTTTGGCCCCAGTATTGTCGGCACATTCCAGCTTTGCTCCTAAGGGTAGACCCCTGATCTGATTTCCTGCCAATCCCTTCATTTATTTCCCCCCTTTTCTACCACAACAAATGAAACTGATTTTGCAAGCGGTCTTGAATAGGCTATTTTAACTACATCCCCCAGCTCTACATGAATGCATCCAGGAAGATGAGCGTGATATTTTTTCTTCCTCTTCTCGTACCTTTCATATTTCCTATTTTTTCTCATATATTCCCTTAGAACTGTCACAGTCCCCTTCATCGAAACTGATATGACCTCTCCTTCAATTACCGGAGATTTCACAGTTATTTCTCCGTGAAAAGGACACTTCGGATCCTTGCATTCCTCAACTGGTTCCTTAACATCTATCCCAATATTTCTCATAGTTTACCTCTCCTTCTAATTTTTTTTATTTTTTCTTCTGGTCTGAACCTAATATTATCCATTTTTACAATCTGATTTCCTATAATTATAACCGTCCTATTTTTCTGGATGATCTTATCCTGAGCTCCCCTAACTATTATGATATTCTTTGTTTCATCAATCACTTTACCTCTTAATCCTATAATACCCCTATCGGAGGATTCAATGACCTCTATTTGCTCACCTATGATATCAGTTAAGAAAGGGTTCATTTTGATACCTCCACTTTGAATCCCATATCCTCAAGAACTTTCTTTGCTCTTTCTCTCTGATCTCCCTGCAGCTCTATTTTGTCATCCTTTACAGTTCCACCGGTAGCTGTTTTTTTCTTGAGCATTTTTGCAAGTTCCTTTATATCTTCTGCCTTTGTATCAAAACCAGATACTATGGTAACAAATTTTCCATATCTTCTCTTATCGATGTCTATAGTGATTACCTGAGTTTCTCTTGCGATTTCGTCAAGTGGGGTAAGCTCCTTGATAAATTTATCATCTCTCATTTTCCAGACTCCCTCATAACTGTCTCAATTCTGGCAATTTGTCTCCTGAGAGATTCTATTTTACCAGGACTTGGAGGAGCTCCTCCCATTGCGGATATTCCCCTTTCCCTCATAAGTTCCTCTCTAAGTTCCATGTATTTTTTGTTTATCTCCTCTTTACTCATTTTTCTGATCGCTGAGGCTTTCATTTCCTCCATTCACCTTCACCTCCCCCAAATTAACATTTCTAACAACTACATCATCAGGCAACTTAACGTCATTCCTCAGAATTTTGACGGAAACTCCTATGATCCCTGGTTTGGTCATTGCTACAGCATATCCCTTGTCAATCATTTCTGAAGGATAACCCGAGGAAATCACCTTACCGGATGTATACTTCACGCTTCTAGCCCTTTCTCCGGTCAGCTTTCCTCCCATTCTAACCTGACCTCCCCTGGCTCCCGAATCCATAATTCTCTTCAGTATGCTATGTCCAGCTCTTCTAAAATGCCAGCCCTTTTCAATTGATCTCGCAAGTTTTTCAGCCATGATCTGAGCATTTAAACCTGGGTCTCTGGCTCCTTCCACCTTGATCAAGGGACTAGTTAAATTGAACTTCTTTTCCAATGTTTCTTCCATATTTCTTATTTTAGATCCTCGCCTTCCTATAACAAGGCCAGGTCTTTCAACCTTCAGAATAACAATAGTATTCTGAGGGGTTCTTTGAATTTCTACCCCGCCAAAACCTGCATCACCTATCTCGTGAACAAGGTATTCCTTTATTAGCTGTCTCCTTATATTTTCCTTAAGAAATTTTAACTCCTTCATTCAATCTCCTCCAGAATTATCTGTATATGAACTCTTTCTCGGTAGAATTTTCCACTTGAACCAAAGGCCTTGTAAGTGTAATATTTTATAGGAGGTGCAAGTTGGGCCACTGCATTCTTTACTACCAATTTATCAGAATCAAGCTGCTTGAATTCAGCGTTATTCTCAGCATTGCTAAGAGTCTCAAGAATATATCTAGCTGCCTTTACGGGATATCTGCCTGGCCCTATTCCTCTACGATGAGATACAGAGTCAGTGAATTTTCTGTAAGGGACGGCAGCTTTCTTATGAATTACATTATCCAAGTAATCCTTCGCAGTTTGGAGCTTCATCCCCTCTATTGTCCTTACAACTTCAAGGGCATCACGTGGAGATATAGGAGTATTAATTGACATCGCCCTTGCAGTTTTTTTCTTATCAGTTTCCATAACATATTTCATCTTTTCACCTCACTTAAGTGGTAGGAACTTTGATCCTCTGGTAGCTCCTACTCCAGGACCAGAATGTTTAACTTCTTTCCTTGTCTGAACAAATTCCCCAATGTAGTGTCCAATCATCTCTTCCTTAATGCTGAAAGTCTGATATTGATGTCCGTCATAAACTGATACCGTCTTTCCCACATATTGTGGCAATATAACCAAATCCCTTACCCTTGTTTTGACTGAGTCCCTTTCTTGAAGCTTCCTATGTAGTTTTTCCTGTTCGGAGTTGTAACCCCTTTTGAGGCTTCTCCTTGCTCTTGAAGGTAATAATTTCAGGAGGTCTTCAAATTCCATCGCTACTAGTTCATCCAATGATTTTCCCTTGAATAGAAGCTCCTTTCCTCTTTCTGTCAGGGCCCTTGTCGTCTTTCTCTTAGTCCTCCTTATTGCCTTCTGTGATTTTCTCTTATCTTCTGCCATTTTACTTCACCTTCCTCTTTGGAGATAACCTTCCTACCTTTCTTCCAGGAGGAGCATTCCTTCCAACTGTGGATGGTCTTCCAACGTGCTGGTGATTACCTCCTCCGTGAGGATGATTAACTGCATTCATTGCCACTCCTCTTACAGAGAAAGGCCTCTTAGCTCTGCTTTGATAGGCATGAATCTTCTTTCCAGCCTTCAGGAATGGTTTTGTATTCCTTCCTCCTCCCCCCGCAACGCCAATTGTTGCAAGGCAGGAAGGCATGATGTCCTTCATCTTTCCGGATGGTAATTTTACAGTTACATTTTCTCCGTGGGCAACTATTGTACAGAAGCTACCAGGAGTTCTTGCAATGTTTCCACCAGACCCGGGCCTTAACTCTACATTGTATATTAGTGTACCATCTGGGATTAGACCAAGAGGCATTGTATTCCCCTCTATTGGTGGTACATCATCACCAGAATTTATTTTCTGCCCGACAAACATTCCAGAGTGTGCGATGAACAGCTCCTCTTTCTGATCATTCATTCTCACTACAGCCACAGGTGTATAATGCCCAGGATCCCTAACTAACTTCACAACTTTACCTTCCCATTTCCTTGTCTCAGGGTATTTAATGTTTCCATAATGCCTATGACTTGGACTTCTATATACTATGCCACCGCGACCTCTTCTTTGAACTAATATTCTCTTCCCCATTACATCACCTCAGAATATCCCCAACTTCGTTGCAAGCTCCTCCGCTGAGAAGCTTTTTGCTATTTTCACTATAGCTTTTTTTCCTTCCTTATCTCTCATAATGTTCACATCTTCTACTTTCATTCCAGATATATTTTCAACTGCCTTTTTAATCTGGCTTCTAGTGGCCTTTTCATTAACTATAAACCAGATTTTATTTTCTCTCTCAATCTGCAACATTGATTTTTCTGTAACAAATGGTTTCAAAAGGATATCATATGGATTATTCATTCATCCCACCCCTTAATAACTTCAAGAGCAGGTTCCGAGACAACGACTAGTCTACCTGGATGCCCTCCTGGAGCCAGAAGGTATGCATTAAGGTCTTCAGGACTTGAAACATCGACTCCAGGGAGATTTTTCACTGCCTTCTCAATTTTTTCCTTATTTTTAACAACTATGAGTATGCTTTTCGGAGTGATGTATTTCCTTCCTCTGCTCTTTCCTCTTCCTGCTCTGATCTTTGTTCCTTCCTTTGCTCTTTCTATATCATCATATATTCCGATCTTCTGGAATAACTTCACAATCTCTGCAGTCTCGGAGATTTTTTCAAAACCATCTTCAATAATAACTGGTAAAGATTCCACATTGAAAATATGACCTCTTTTCTTCACATACTCAATATTTGCTGTTGAAGCCAATGCTGAAAATTTTGCCAGTCTTCTCTGTTTTTCATTCATTTTTAAATGCCAGTCCCTTTCAACTACTGGATGATGAGCGGATCTTCCACCTCTAGCATTTGAAAGAAGTACCCCTCTAGTAGTTCCGGAAACCCTAGGATACCTTGATATTCCATGATTAGGACCTAGGTTATGGCCAACTCTTCTATTACCTGCAAAATAATACGATCCATATGGAACCCTTGAATTTGACATATAAGTTTTAAAGAACTGCACTATCAGATCTTCCCTGATGGGATGACTGAATATTTTGGGTAATTCTATTTCCTTCGCCTTTTCTCCATTTAATGAAAAGATTATTGCCATATTTATACCCCCTGTTTGCTTTCAGTGGACACATAAGTCAACTTTATCGAATCAACATCCTTTGATATTTGCCTTACGGGGTCCCTGAATTTGATAATTCTCTTTACTGGTCCTGGAATAGAGCCATGAATCAATATGTAATTATTCACGACCTCACCGTAATTCACAAATCCTCCATTTGGTGTAATGGATTTTTCAGATGGATTTCCATAGAAGAGTATTCTTTTATTGAATTCAGTTCTCTGATGGAATCCAGTCTGTCCAGCCTGAGGTACTGTATTTCTAACCCAGTCTGGGTGCCACGGCCCCAACGTACCAATCATTCTTCTGTGTTTTCTGTTCTTATAAGGAAGCAACTTCACTCCCCATCTCTTAATATGCCCCTGAAATCCCTTTCCCTTTGTTACTGCTACAACATCCACAAATTTTCCGGGTTTTGAGAACTCATCAAAGGAGACCTCCTTACCCAATAGTCCATGTGCATATTCTATCCTTTCCTTTAAGGTCCCCCCTCCAACCCTTATCTCTGTTATATCTGGAACTTTCTTTGATATTGCCTTAAGTTTTTTATTTTGAATAAGAACAAGGACATTTACATTGCTTACCTCATTATAATTAATTTCCTTGGTCTTATATTCTTTAGAAACAGGCATAACTTCCTTTAGTTCATTAAGGGAGTTCTTATCAAGAATTTCACCCAATGAATATTCTCCATATGGATTAGATCCATAATATCTCACCCCAACAACCTTTACCGGAGGTACTTCTACCACAGTTACAGATGATGATACTTCTGATCCAGCTGTAGTGCTGTTCTTCCTGTAGTCAACAAACAGGGCGTGCGTGGTACCTGCCTTGAATCCTACAAACCCCTGCAGCTTTGGTTTCCCATCTATCTCCGGCCAAGATCTTATATGAGGTATAATAGACCTTGCCCTTTTCCTGGGATAGTATCCCATAGACCCGTGTCTTGAATGATTTGGCGTTGCCATATTTATTCACCGATGCATTGCCGTTGCGTCTTGATGCTGCCACAATTTCTGGAGCATCATAGGCATTTTGCCTGAGACGTGAAGCTAATGCTTCTCCAAAAACACGTGATCGTATTTAAAGAGATCGCATCTATTCTAGAATTAAATCAACATAAAAATATTTGAATATGATTTTAAATATATTCCCAATAGTTTATGGAGATGGAAAATTTATATTTAAAATAATAAAATATAATAAATATTTTAGTCACGATATATATTTCTTAAAGCCGTCAATTGAATCATAGTATTTATTGATCGAGAAATTTAGATATTCCCTATAAGCTATCATCTCCCTGAATTCAAGATTGTTGATATCCTTCATATATGCCTCAATGATTGTTTCACTGTCCCTATTCCCTTTCAGATGCTCTCTTATTAGGTAACGGATTTCTATCCTAATGAGCTCTCTTCTGTTCATCTATGCTCCACCATTATTCGCACTTTGAATAGCCGCAAGTCTTGCACGTTAGGCATCCGTTTTCCGAGACCATTGTATCATTTCCACACTTTGGACATGTCAGAAATGCCGATTTCTTCGGTTCAGGTTCGGTTTTCAGCTTGCTGACTATGAATCCTTCTGTAAGGGTTGATTGTGGCTGTTCTCCCTTCATTGATATCTCTATCGCCTTAGCAACACCGTCTGGTACTGATGTAATTTTCATCCCACTTACAAACGTAACACTCTTGCCCTTTATTCCTGATAATGCCTTTATTACTTTTGATATATCACCACCCTGCTGTAGATAAAGTGAAATGAGCCTTCCTATTGCTTCAGAGTAAGCCTTTTCCTCTGTCCCTGATTTGCCTACATTTACAAAAACTTCCATCGGTTTTCCTTCCTCGTCAAAATTGACTGTCGTGTAAAGCTTTCCACTTTCTATTAGAGGAAATACAATGGTTCTTCCTGTCAGGACCATAGGCCTATCGAAATTTTGATCTACCTTTTTATTTAATTCCTTCTCAGTGATCAGAATACCCTCTCTTGATCCTTCCCTATAGACAGTTATTCCCTTGCAGCCTGCCTTCCAAGCGTCAAGATATATTTTTCCTACTTCATCAGTTGTTGCATCTGATGGCAGATTTACAGTTGATGAAATAGAGTGGTCTATGTATCTCTGGATTGTTGCCTGCATTTTAACCCTGAACATTGGGTCAATTTTATGCGCTTCTACAAAATAATCTGGAAGATCCTTTTCATCACTGATGCCATAGGCCATCATATATTCCTTTACCAGGGGATGGAAAACCCTGAATGTATCCTTTGAAAGACTCTCACTCCTTCTTGTGTATGAAAAGGCAAACACTGGTTCTATACCGCTTGAACTTCCAGCAAGCGCTGAACCGCTTCCAACGGGAGGAACTGTTAATAATGCAACGTTTCTGAGGCCATTTGTCCTTATTTTCTCAAGAACTGCAGGATCGAGCCTCTTGATGAATGGGGATTTCAAATGCTTCTCAAGGTCGAATGCAGGGAACGTTCCCTTCTCCTTAGCTATGTTTGTGCTCTCATCGTAAACTATGTTCATGATTCTCGTGAAAAGCTCATCGACAAACCTTATAGCTTCGTCAGAATCATACTTTATCTTCATTTTAATCAGCATATCTGCAAGTCCTGTGAAGCCTACACCTATTCTTCTTCCCTTCTTGGCCTCTTCCGTCTGTTGTTTCAGAGGGTGCTTGTAAAGGTTGTAATCAGTCACATCATCTAGGAACCTTACAGAATATCTCATAGCCCTTTCCAGATTGTCCCAGTCAATTTCGGGATTCTCGAATGCATTCTTTACAAACTGTGAAAGGTTAACGTTCCCGAGGTTGCATGCTCCATAAGGCTCCAGCGGTATTTCTGAGCAGGGATTCGTGGTGAGAATTTCCATTCCGTTGTATTCTGATGTGCTCTCCTTCTTCATCGTATCCCAGAATATCAGTCCTGGTTCTGCCCAGTTTCTTGCAGATTCTATGAGTTCATTCCAGAGTTGCCTTGCCTTAATCTTTCTCTCAATTCTCCTGACCTTTTCGCTCTCGTAGTGAAGCGTGAAGTCTTCATCTTCTTCCACTGCCCGGAGGAATTCGTCTGTGATCCTCACCGATATGTTAGCGTATCTTACGCTTTTGAGGTCCCTCTTCACCTTTATAAAATCAAATATGTCAGGATGATCCACTTTCATGGTAATCATAAGAGCACCTCTCCTGCCTGCCTGTCCAATTGTTCCTGTAGTCTCTGACATTATATTCATAAAGGAAACAGCGCCAGTTGATCTAAGCGCTGCATTGTTAACTGGCGAGCCCTTGGGTCTGAGAATACTTATGTCAGTTCCAACTCCTCCTCCAAGAGAATACGTTCTCGCAGCTTCTTTGGTCCAGTCAAATATTGCTTCAAGTGAGTCATCATGAATAGGAATGACGTAACAATTGTTTAGAGTCGCTCTTCTTCCATATTTTTCCTGACCCGCTCCAAAGAGTATTCTCCCACCTGGTACCATTCTGAAATCTTCCAAAAGCCAGTAAAATTTTTCTTCCCATTCTTTTTTCTTTTCTCCTTCTTCCACGGAGGCTATCTCTCTGGCAACTCTTTTCCACATTTCCTGTGGAGTTTTTTCTACTAGATACCCATCTTTGTCCTTCATAGCATACTTATCAACAAAAACCCTGGCTCTAAGCTCATCATTATTGAAATGGAGTAACGTTTCGTCCGGGATTTTTATAAATCCCATATCTTCTCCTTCTTCCTCGCTCGACATTTTTTCACCGTAAGTGTTAGCTATTATTAGAACAATAAAAAAACTTCTGTTATCAATGGTAACATATTCTGTATTAAACAAAGAGTTTATATTAAAAGGTATATGATCACTCTATCTTTAGTATATGATCAATCCTTTTCATATGCAAAAAATTTAGATATTCATTGAATATTATGGAAACATTTCACAAAAAGTCTCTTAATAAATATGATAAAATATAAATATGAATTTTTATTTATAGGGATATGACACAGGGATTTACATCAGAGGACGATAAATTGTCTGCGCTACTAATGCAGATGGGAGTTCCCAGAAATGTTGCTAAGGCCTTGGTTTATATGAAAGGAAAGCCTGAGACAACCTCTGTGGAAATTGAGAAAAATGCAAATTTAAGGCAGCCGGAAGTTTCAATCGCAATGAGAATTCTTAAAGAGCATGGATGGATTGTTAAGAGAGATATAAAGAAGGAAGGAAAAGGAAGACCTGTTCACGGTTATAGATTGTCTAAGCCTTTTGGAGAGATAGTAAAGGAACTTGAAGAGGAACAGAAGAAAAAAATAGAGGATATGCAGAATGTATTAGGTCAAATCCAGAAATTAATTTAGTTTTTTATTATTTTCACTTCCTTACCATCAGAAATTATAATTGTCTTTTTGAATTTCAAAAATAGACCTGTCTCAACGACTCCATTAAGGCCTTTTATCTGCTGATTTAAAATTGTAACATCCATATCATTTGTGGGGATACAATCCACAACTACATTACCATTATCAGTTATGAAGTTCTCCCTCAATCTACAGATAAATTTCAAATCCTCAATGCATTCAATTGTCTTTTTCTTTCCAAATTGAATGATTTCTATTGGTATTCCCATATGATCTGGTATTTTTTTTACCATTTTTTCGTCTGATACTATTATAACGTAATTTCTTGAACTCAATGCTACCTTTTTTTCTCTTGTAAGGGCTCCTCCTCCTCCCTTCAGGAGATTTCCCATTGGATCTATCTCATCAGCTCCATCAACTGTGACATCGATCCTATCCACTGAATCTATATCAACCATTTGTATACCCAAACTCCTAGCAAGATTTTCAGTATTTATGGAAGTTGCCACTCCTACAATAGATTTACTAATTTCATTTGTCGCCAATAATTTTATAAATTCATTTGCTGTTGTACCTGTACCAAGCCCAACAACATTGCCATGAGATATAAATTTCAGGGCTTCTTTTGCAGCTAATATCTTCTTATCCATATTTTATCACCGTATAGATAGGGTCTCTTGATAGTATGATTGGGATTTCATGATTTGTATCTATTGAAATACTAAAATCTGTAACATTCAATATCTCATAATATATTTTAGATAATCTTAGCCTTCTAAGATAATTTGTTATGAATAAATTTGACCTGTATTTGAGTAAATTCTGAAATTTTGAAAATTCCTCATTAATTGTAAGGTATAGTTCCTTTCCCCTTCTATTTTCATTTATAAATCCCACGTTTTCCAGGAGCTTTATTTTCTTGCTTGCAGTTACCTTGTTCAGTCCTAATTCATCCAACTTTATTTCCTTCTTTTGCATTAAATTTGACATGATCACATAGGATGCAGAAAAATTCAGAGCTTCGAAATATTTCAGTTCATTTTCTTCTATGATTCCCTTAAGCCAGTATTTATTTCTTTCTTTGTTGACAGAAACCAAGTTTGCGTCACTCAATTTCCTTATGTGCCATTCAACTGTTTTTGGGTCTATATTCAGGGCCTTAGCTATATACGCTGACGTTCTGGCTGGGACAAAACTGATATTGCCAAATATCTTACATACTAGATCGTTTGAAAGTACAATTTCATCTTTAGCACCGTAATTGTGATATATTTCAATAAGAGGGTGCATATTTCTCGTAACTCCTTCTAAGTGCTCCGTCATCTACGTGGGTGTATATCTGAGTTGTACTTATACTTGCATGTCCCAGTAAAACTTGTATTATCCTTATATCAGCACCATTTCTGAGAAGGGAAGTTGCAAAAGTGTGTCTCAGAACGTGTGGAGTAACCTTCTTATTGATTCCAGCTTTTTTGGCCAGACTCCGGACAATTCTCTCGACTGTCACGGGCGAGATCTTTCTACTTTTTGCGGTTGGGAATAGAAATTCAACTTTTCCCTTTCTCTCTTTTAATTCCATTATGTATTTTTTTAGATCGGGAATTATTTTATCACTGAATATTACGAGCCTGTCCTTGTCTCCTTTCCCCCCTCTTATCTTTAGTGATTTATTCTCAAGGTCAATATCACTAACCCTTATAGAGCAAAGCTCAGACACCCTAACTCCTGTGTATGCCAGTAATTCCACCAATAGTTTCTCCTTTGTATTCCTGCAGCTTTCCAGTATTCTTGAAACTTCTGCTTCCACCAGATAATTCGGCACTTTTTGCGGCCGTTTTGGTGGGTTAAGCGGCCCAAGATCTTTTATTTCCAGAAAATCCAAAAAGGCCTGCAGAGCCCTTACGTAAAGATAAACTGATGTTTTTGAATATCCAAGATCAAGTGATAGATATTCTTTAAAATCCTCAATACTCTCTCTTGTAATTTTTTTCTTATCAAATTTTATAAATTCAAGATATTTTTGGGCAATATAGCCGTACATTTTAACTGTATTCTTGCTCTTCCCATTTGCATATAATCTGTTTCTGAAAGACTGAGCGGCATCACTGTCTATTTTTTCTTCAAGGGAAGACCTCATTAGCATGAATATAAATATGACAAATATAAGACTTTTGTCATATGATGAGGAATACCGAAAAATAATTTTATTATTTCAGCTTAAAGAAAAGTGATGATTTTAAAGGAAGAAGAGGTTAACAAATTAAGAGAAGTTGAGATATTTTCACGGCAGAAGGTAAGACCAAGGGCTTCGGAGATAGATGCTAAGGGAGAATTTCCAATTGATTTAGTTGATGATATGATATCCATGGGATTATTTTCAATGTACATACCGACTAAATATGGCGGTATGGGGTATTCTTTAAGTTCTCTGATGGAGACAATAAGAGTAATATCAAGAGAGTGTGCGTCCACATCGCTTATACTAGATGTAACTGTTTCCTTGTTTGCAGAACCCATTATTCAATTTGGAAGTGAATTTTTGAAGGAAAAATATCTGGGTAAGGTAGCTAAGGGAGAGATCGGTGCTCTTGCAATTACTGAACCCGGCACGGGGTCGGATGCTGCAGCCATAAAGACAACAGCAAAACGAGTTGGTAAGAAATATAGAATAAATGGAACAAAAACATTCATTACAAACGGAAAGGAGGCAAGATTTTACCTGGTTTCTGCTATGACAGATCCTACAAAGAAACATAAGGGTATGACAATGTTTGTAGTGGACAGAGATAATCCAGGGTTGAGCATTGGCAACGAGTTTAGAAAGATGGGTGTTAGGGGATCAAGCACCACGGAGGTAATATTGAATGATGTTGAAGTGGATGAAGAATATGTTCTTGGGAGAGAAGGTGAGGGATTCAAAATAGAGATGGAGACGCTCAATGTTGGAAGGATAGGAATTGCCAGCCAGGCAGTAGGAATATCAGAAGGTGCATTTAATGATATGAAAAGCTATGCCATAAAAAATGAAAACAAAATAAGGGAATGGTTCCTCTTCAGGATGGCAGATATTGCGAGTGATCTTCAGTCTTCCGTGAAAAACCTGGAAGAGGCCATAGCATACAGTGAAAGCGGAAAAAATTCCCCACTGCTGAGCTCAATATCTAAACTCACCGCTGGTGATTCTGCCGTCAGCATAACATCAAGAGTGGTTTCTTTGCTTGGAGTTAGTGCACTGTTAGAAGAGTACCCTGTTGAAAGAAGGTTCAGGGAAGCAAAAATAACTCAGATTTACGAAGGAACTAATGAGATTCAAAGATTAATAATAGGAAAGGAAATATTAAAGGGGAAGTAGCTCAAATAATGACAGGATTCAGTGAATATTTTTCTATATCCTTGAGCATAGCAGAAGGAGTATTAGGGTCATGTTCAAATATTATAAGCCACCTTTCATTGAATGCAGTCTCTAAAAGCTCCTTCTTTCTTGAGAATGTTTCCATGGGATAGAGGTCATATGCCATTATGTAAGCTGGCTTTATGTGTGCGGATGTTGGGATTAGATCGCCAAAATAGACCACTGTATTGTTTCCATCCCTAGATATGACTATCTGATGCCCCTTTGTGTGCCCACCAGTTTTAAAAAGCTCCAATCCGGGGATAATCTCTTCGTCTCCGTTTATTGTTAACAACTGGTTATCTAAACCCTTAAAATTTAGATAATTGTAATTTGGTTTTGTTTTATCGTTAGGATTTCTGATTTCATCAAGCGTGTCATCTTGCAAATAATACTTTGCATTTGGAAACGTTGGCCTAATTTCACCTTTATCGTTGATTGTTGCCCAGCCTGTATGATCCAGATGTCCATGCGTGAATATTATATCCGTAACATCATCCCTCTTTATGCCCAATGTTTGAAGGTTTTCAATGAGATTTTTCTGCCTCTTGATATCATAAATTGAGAGGAGCTTGCTATCAAATTTATCCCCCATACCAAGATCAACCAAGGCGATTCTATTTTTTTTCCTTATTATGAGGGTATTTGTTCCGAGCGTAATTCTATTTTGATCATCTGGTGGAAAGAACCTCTGCCATATGGGTTTAGGAACGACACCAAACATTGCTCCTCCATCAAGTTTAAATGTTCCATCATTGGCAATTAAATACTCCGTTTCACCGACTTTCATAATCCCTGTAATTTCATATGATATTTATTATTTCGTTAAAATTTCATATAACTTATCATCCCTGGATGTTAACATTTTGCCTCCTACCCATAAACCATCCTCAACAATTTCTAATTCCGCAGCTTTATCTTTCACAGATGCCTTGAAATTTTCAGCCTCATTGCTTGGAATAGAAACAATAGCTGCTCCGGATGAACTTACAGACAAAATTTCATCCTCAAGATACGATAATTCTGGAGGTACGATCTTCTCTAACTCATTTTCTGATATTCTTAAGCCATGGCCTATAGAAATGGATATCTCTTCCATGGCCCTTAAAAGACCACCCTCTGCAATATCGTGGATGTACTCCACATTCGCCTTGAAGTCTTCTATATACTTCATTGTTTTAAACAAAGATAGGTCTCCTTCCAAAATATTTGATTCCCTTTTGTAAGCCTTATCACTAAAGAACTTGTATTCCAGGCCAAGTCTACCAATAATAAAAAATGAAGATTTGTCATTCAATCTGTGAATTCCATATCTAGGTTTCCCAAATGCAATGAGTGCAATACTACCAGTGATTCCATATTTAATGTTGCCATAATCACCTGTATGTGCCGAAGCCAGTTTAATGCCATCATATCTTAGAATTTCATACATTTTCTGAATGAAATCCATGTAACATTCATTTGCACCACTTGGTGATTCGAAATCTATCAGCGCATATTGAGGATTCAATCCTGACGTCAGAAAATCATTTTGGATGAAAATATAGGATAATTTTGCATTTTCCTGTGGTGTCAGAAATTCATAATACATCATTGGTTCTATCTTCACGATTAGGTTCGCTGAATCCATAATTGTTGAAAAATCTGATCCAATTACATTGTCGTTGACCATAATATCCTTATTATTTTCCATCAGTTTTTTGAGAGCGTCTAGCCTTAATTTTCCCATATTATGATAATGAGTGCAACATGATAAATAAAAATTTATCAGATGGCACCATACTCAGATGTGTTAATTGAAACTGATAATTTCTCATCTGAAGATATTATCATTTCCTCAGTTCCTCTTAGAATATATGATAATTCAAAATTTTTAAAATGGATCGGTGCTGGGTTTGGTGCTGATATGAATTACTTATCAAATAATTCATCCTTATTAAAAAGGGAAGATCCCTCGTTACTGATGAGAAATTCCAGGTCTATAATAGTATTCTTGGTCAATTACAAGAGAAGGTATAATTATGATCGAAGATACGGGAAAATCGCGAAATATGCTCTTGGGATTGATTATCATTTGTTCGTAATCAATATTATTAAGAGATATATTGAGAACAATCATCTTTTCTTGGATAATTTTTTGGCGTATACTGATACAGGACCCATAAGTGAAAAGATCATTTCATCGGAATCTGGCAATGGATGGATTGGCAAGAATTCTATGTTTATTAGCAATAAAATTGGTTCTTTTACCTATCTGGGTGAAGCCATCACTGATTTAAAAATAGATAACTTTAGGATTCCTCCTACTGATCTCTGTGGAAAATGCAATAGATGCATTTTAAGTTGCCCAACTGGCGCAATTAATCAGGACAGGACAATTGACTCAAGGAGGTGTATTTCCTACAATACAATAGAGAATAGAGGCACTATTCCAGCAACCATTGCATCCAAAATGGCAGACATGCTATTTGGCTGTGATATATGCAATGACGTTTGCCCTTGGAATAATAATTCAAGATATACAGAAATCCCTGAAGTTGTGAATTATAATTATGGGAATAAGGCAAAGATAGAAGAACTGGCTTTTATAGATAAAGAACAATTTACAAAAATATACAGAAAAAGCAGTATTAGAAGGGCAGGGTACTTGGGAATTGCAAGAAATGCTGCCATAGCAATTTACAATAATGATAGTACAGATCCCATCCTTAAAGAAATAGAGAAAAATTTTAATGATTTAAGAACAAAACAAATAAAAATTTTAAAAGATCAGCTATAACCTATTGTGAATATGTCCGGGTATGAGTTATCATTGTACAATGTTGCAGATTGGTAATAATAATCCTGTATTGCATTGATGTCTATTGAAGGTGATGAGGTATATCCCCAGCTGACATTTCCTGATATCTGATAAACATTAAGGTAATAATCCGTATTGCCAGATAGATTTATGATAGGAATAGATATGGTATACCATAATTGCCCAGAAGTCACATTGACAGTAATATTTGAAAGCACGTTTGAAGACCAAAGTGAAGTCCCTATACTGAATGATATTTCTCCGCTACCATTTAGGTAAAGTGATACAAAATTTACATTGGCTGATGAATTGTTCCCAATTGTGAACTCTTCAGCTTCTGGAAGAGCATATACGGAAATGTTGGAAGATGTTGCATTTACTTCAGCAAATATTGTTGAATTTTCAATTTGCTTTTGAGAGAATGCAATAGTCTCATTGACTGCAGACCCACTTACAGTTATTGACCCACTTGATGGGGAGGCGTTATATCCCGTGACAGAACCTACTGTAAATGAATAAGTTCCATTTGGTTCCTGGAATGAGATCGTAATACCTGAAGACGATTCGCTTTGCCCGTTCAATGAAATTGACCAGCTTGTTCCAGTAGGAAGCCCAGCTTCTATGAACGTAACATTATAATTGTCGTTAGTTGGCTTTGCACCTGACTGCGCATTTACAAAGTTGTATGCGTTTATGGTTCCCCATCCTACCACAAGATTATACCCGTTTGCAGACGAAAATTCTCCATTGCTTCCATTATATATAAAATAAAATGGTGGTGCTGAAGTATAACTCCCATTTGCTTGAGCCTGCCCAAGTCTGTATACTAATGGATTCATGAAACCTTCATTTGAACCCATGAAATTATCAATCGTGGCTATTACCCCTGCCATGAGTGGAGAAGCAACCGATGTTCCCCATAGGGTCTGATAACCCGATCCACTGGACGTAGTTATGTAGATTGACATATTTGCTCCGTCGGCTGCGATATCAGGTACTCCTCTTCCTGAAGACACACCTGTTATGCTGGAGTTTGAAGTTATTGCATTGTTTGCCATTGCACTTGATAATTGCCAAGAAGGTTCAGGAAATACAGAGCTCACTCCACCTTGTGAACCGTCTCCAGATTGAGGGGAATTGTACCAAACTGCTTGGGATGCTATACCTGTCGTGCCAGTGCCGTTTTGACTGGGATTACCCGAAATCGTCATTTCGGTACCTCCAACTGCCAGAGTCCCAAAATTATTATATGCCATTGTTGCAGGGAAGCTAGGGGCAGCAGAATTTGTATTTCCATCATCACCAGAAGATGCGAGAACTGTTATTCCTCTGGCAGCGGCCTCCTGTTCATATTGCATCCATGTTGAATCGTTATTATCCTGGCCACCCCACGAATTGCTTATTGCAACTACGTTCTTTAAGGGAGCAAATGAAGAACCATTATTCAGTGCTGAAGCGAAGGCTTCATCAAGGTAATTTTCGGTCGCTGACGGCCCATAAACTTCAACTATAGTTGCCCCAGGAGCAGTGCTTCCAGCCATTTCTAAATCCAGTGTACTCTCGAAATTTGCCTGAGATGGGTCATTTGCAGCAGATGGCCCTGGATTTGGAGCCCCGCCAACTGGATATCCGTATACAGTTGGTTTTGGTTCACCAGCCGGAAGTGTGTTGTTGAAATAGTTTGAAATATCGGATGGAACAAATGGCGCATACAGGTTACCTGATGAATCATTACCTGACCATAGAATAGTAACAATTGTGGAATTGACAGGATAACCTTTTGAATAAAGTTGCTTAAGCTGATATGCAACTTGCATATCAGAGCCATAAAGTAACTGAGAGCCATTTGAGTCTACAAACATTGGTGCTATTTTTGCCCTAAATTCATTGTTTAATCCAACTATATTGGAGATATAATCCATATAGGGGCCTAAATAATGCACAGGGGAGACTGGGGCAATATAATTAGGTTGACCATTTATTAGCCCGAATTTGGTCTTAAATAACTGTGAAAACTGGTTGTAGGATCCTGTTACACTCATTGAGACCCTATCATTGTAAGTTATTACACTGAAACCATTTTGTATAAAATAATTCGCAATTGAATAATAGTCAGTTGAACTCGGTGAGAATAGATAGACAAATTGGCTCTGGGAAAGATATTTATGATAAAGAGGAGAAGACGGATTCTGCAGATCATCAAGATATTTATTCAAGAATGCTTGATTTCTATATTTTAGAGTTATCAGAACTGTTATTTTTTCCTTCCCGTTGATGTTTGAATAATGCGTAAAATCTAAAATCTGACCACTGGTGTTAGCTGGCAAAATATTGTTCTGATTGACACTAACTGCATTAGTAGATGACAGAGCTGTAAAAAGGAAAACAACTGTCACTACTAAGGTCAATAATACAATACTTCTTTTCATTTTGATCATTGTCTCAATTATTAAACCTATATATGTATTTTATCCCTTTATAATAGAATTTTTTTTTATTAATTTATCTATCATTAGGATTTATTCCCAATGATATCTATAAATTTTAAAATTAACATTTTGTATCGAAACATTTGAGATTCGTTGCCAAACCATTTTAAGAAATTCTACAAACATTTAATAAAAAATTTTGCATGATGCAGTATGCTAAGCATAAAGGTCACAGTAACAAATATCGCATCTGTATACGACCCGGAATCAAGAACAAGGGGAAGGGAAATTTTACTTGATGAGTATAAGGAGGAAAAAGTTAGCAACGCTATTCCGATGGGAATATCCCCTGATTTTATTAATGAACTGATGAAAAATATCTCTCAAACTTTTGGATTTTCGTCCAAACCATCGCAGAAAATCATTTTAAAACTTTCTGATGAAGAATATGAATCTCTAGGGATAAAATTTGAAGTAAACGATGTTTATATGGTTACATTTAATGAGGGAAAAATTGAATTCAGCAGGGAACATTTCTGAATAAAGAATTTTATGGGAACCTCACCGTTTGCGGTCATTGACTCTGGCACAACGGGGACCAGATGTACCATTTACGATGAAAATTTAAATGTTCTTGGTTATCACTACATAAAAAATAAGAATTTTTACCCTGCAACTGGATGGGTTGAGCAGGACCCAGAATCAATCTATAAGAATGCTAGATATGTTTTTAATAGGGCAGTAGAAAATGCTAAAATAGAAAGAGAAGAGATTAGAGAGATAGGTTTAACCAATCAGAGAGAGACTATAATCGGATGGAATAAAAATACTGGATTACCGGTTTACAATGCAATAAGTTGGCAGGATAATAGAACCGCAGACATAATGGAAAAAATGAATAGAAGCGATGTTGGAGAGTTAATCAGACAAAAGACTGGTTTACTTTTAAATCCCTACTTCTCAGCCTTAAAAATCAAATGGATAATTGACCATAAAGGATTGAACAGAATGGACCTTAAGGATATTGTATTCGGTACAGTAGACAGTTGGCTGGTCTGGAAATTTACAAATGGTAAATACTTGATTTCAGATTACACAAATTCGTCCAGAACTATGCTGATGAATCTCAGAATGCTTGAATGGGACGATGAAATTCTCTCCTACTTTAAATTGGAACCAACCAACCTTCCATCTATTTCTCCATCTTTCGGAAATCTGCGCTTATTTGCTGAAAAGGTTTATAATATCCCCATAACGTCTGTGATAGGAGATCAGCAATCAGCTCTTTTAGGTGAAGGATGTTTCGTCGAAGGAAACACGAAAATCACCTTAGGTACTGGAACATTTGTTTTGCAGAATATTGGGAGCAATTTTAGGGTCAGAAATGAAGGGATTCTTACCACAGTTGCATATGGCACTTCACGGAACGATGTTAAGTTTGCACTTGAGGGTTCTACACAGATATCAGGAGGAATCATAGAATGGCTAATAAGAATTGGAATGGTAAAAAATATATCAGAGGCTAATGGTATTTTAGAGAAGAGAGTTCAAAATGGAAGGAATGAAGATGTTTACTTTGTACCAGCGTTCAGCGGGCTCTACTCTCCATATTGGGATTCAGCTTCCAGAGGTCTGATTATTGGACTTTCCCATTCCACTGATAGAGAATCAATAGTGAATGCTGCTTATGAGGCCATAATATTCCAGGTCATGGATATCTTGAATTCTATGAAAAACATCAGGGGATTCTTGAACTTGGATGGTGGACTGTCACAGAATTATATATTGATGCAGTTATTATCAAATTATACAGGGAGAAAAATTTCAGCAAATTCTAATCCAGAAATAACTAGCTATGGTACAGCACTCGCAATGATATCCGAGGGCAGAAAACTAGATTCCGAATTGTATGAGAAATATAAAAAGGAAAGAAAAATTATAGAGCCAGCAAGAATGAATGCTGAAAAGAGATATGAGAGATGGAAGGAAGCTGTCAGAAGATCAATGTTATGGAATTCCTTTTGATTTTTGAATTAAAGTAACTATTTGTCATAATCAGCAAGCAAAAATATTAATACTTGACTTCTCCTATAATTTCAATGAATGATGACAACAATTCCTCAGATCTTTACGATTATCTAAGTGTATCCGAAGTTTCCAGAATTATCGAAAGGGATAAGGCGGAATTAGAACTTGAAATGAGGATGGACAGAATTGAACGAGACAAGAAAAAAATTAGCAAAGAAATGAGAATGGAAATATCCTCTATTTCAAAGAAATATTATCAGATTGCAAATGAGCTAGTTGAAAATGGAGATTATTATGAAGCAGTAGAATTTTATTCTAAGTCTATTAATATTTCAAGGAGATATTTGAGACGGAAGGCGCAGGATTCTTATTTCAATAGAGCCATAACTGTGGCACTGATGGGATTTCCAGCCTTGGCACTTCAGGATCTTAGATCAATTTTGAATTGCAAACCGGTAAAAGCTGACTTATTCTATGTGATGGGGCAGATTTATGAGAGTATTGACAAGAATTGGCTTGCTAAAAAAATGTATGAGAAATCACTAAGGATTGATCCTACTTATTGGAGAGCAAAAAATAGTCTGGAAAGGAGAGATTCCAAAAAATAAGCTTTAATCACTAGATAATTTTTATCTAATAAAAAGAAATAATGTAGAAGGTCGATCTATTTGAAGATAGTAAATTATTCCCGGGTTCCAATTAAGAGATATGACCCCAACGAAAGATTGAAGGGCCTGGATTTTCCCACTCTTGTTCCGTATACTTTAGATGAGGTGATAGCAGAAAGTTCTAGATGCCTGGGCTGCGGTCTTTGTGTCCAGGGATGCCCCGCAAGGATAGATATTCCCGGATATCAGATTGCAATGGCGAATGGAAAAATTGAGGAAGCTTTAAAGATTAATTTTGAGAAGCTACCATTTGTAGCTGTATGTGGCAATGTTTGTCCACATCCTTGCGAGGATGTCTGCGTGCTTGATGATAATAAAGGTTCTCTTGCCACCAGACACATAAAAAAATATGTTGCAGAAAATGTAGGTGATTATAGGGAAGTTTTAAAAGTAAAGAAAAATGACCTTGGTGGGCATCCAAAAGTTGCGATCATAGGTGCCGGTCCTGCGGGACTTACAGCTGCTTTTTATCTCTCTATAAACGGGATAAATGTGGATGTTTATGAAGCAACAGATAAGGCAGGGGGTATGATGGTTCATGGAATTCCCGCATTCAGACTTTCAAGGGAACTTATTCAGAAAGAAGTAGACCATATAATTTCATACGGGGGCAAAATATTCTATAACAAGAGGGTAGGCACTGATATAAAATTTGAAGACCTAATGGCAAGTTATGATTCCATTTTTATTGCAATAGGAAATTGGAACCCTACTATGACAAGGGTTAAAGGGGAAGATCTCAATAATGTTTATCACGCCATAGAATTCCTTGGAAGGGTGAACAATGGCGAGAAAATAGATGTAGGTAAAACTGTGGCCATAATAGGTGGGGGATTCACAGCTTTTGACGCGGCTAGAATGTCATTAAGGTTAGGTGCAGATAAGGTTTTAGTACTATACAGAAGATCAAAGGAGGATAGACCAGGATATCCATCAAGCAATGCTGAGGAGGAGCTTGAGGAAGCTGAGGAAGAAAGAGTGGAATTTGTATGGGAAATAAGCCCAATAGAATACGTTGGAGAAGATGGCAGGGTCAAGGGAATTAAGTACTGGAAAAATCAGATGGTTGATAATGGGAAGGGAAGAAGGGACCCTGTTCCGATAAAGGATAAGGAATACTTCATGGAAGTTGATACTATTATAGAGGCTACGGGACAGAAAGGTAACTTTTCATTCATACCTCAGCATGTAATGGAAAAAATGAAGATGACAAGCGGAGGAGATCTTATAGTCAATCAGTACAACATGACCAGCTATCCTGGTATATTTGCAGGGGGGGACATAACAAACAAGAGAAAGGATATCATCAGTGGTGTGGCTGATGCTGGAAGGGCCGCAATGGGTATACTCTTGTACCTAAAGAGCATTGGAAAAATAGAAAGAGTTCCCCAGAGGCTCACTAATTTTGAAAAGGGACCATACTCTACAACTTATTATGAAATAAAAGATGAGAGAGCTTACACTCTCATTCAGTGATTTTGTTTTCTTGATTTTTCATCTAAGAGATTTTCTTCGAACCAGTTTATTATTTCTTCAAGTCTTTTCACCCTGTTCTTTGGCTTACCACCTCTCGAAAGTTCGTGATTCTCACCCTTGAAAATTATCATTTTTACCTTATTTCCATTGGTCTTGAGGGCAGTGTAAAATTCTATGGCCTGTGGCAGGGGGCATCTGTAATCTTCGTCAGAATGCACTATCAGAAGGGGCGTTTTTACATTCCTGTAATATTTTATTGGGGATTTATCAAAGTAATGCTCCAGATTATCTACGGGGTTTCCCCCTATTTGATCCCCATTGAAACGTGGACCAATGTCGCTAGTAAAATAGAATGAAATTTGGTCACTTATTGACCTGTCGGTTATAGCAGCCTTGAATCTGTCAGTGTGGCCTATTATCCAGTTGACCATGAAACCTCCGTATGAACCGCCATTAACTCCTATCCTTTTGGGATCGACTCCAAATTTTGAGATTGTTTCGTCCACTATCTCATTAATATCCTTGAAATCCCTTTCGCCATAGCTTTCTTTTATCTCAAGTGCAAAATCATCCCCGTAGCTGTCGCTCCCTCTTGGATTGGAATAAAGAATGTTAAAACCTAATTTATTGAGAAGATGAAATTCAAATATGAATCCCTCACCATAAGAAGTTCTTGGACCCCCATGTATCTCGAGGATTGTTGATTTTGATTTTCCCTTTATGAACCAGCAGTCAAGTGTGGTTCCATCACTAGCGTTCACCTTGAAATTCTCTGCTTTCCTGAGATCAAAAGATGAAATTTTTCTGTTGATATTAGTAATTTTTTCTATCTTATTATCTCGTTTAGTCCATATTTCCTGTGGCTCGTTTGATGACTGTGAGATATAATAGATTCTATCATTGAGAAAATCGTATCCATCAATTGAAAAGCTTCCATTTATTTCTTCTTTAATTTTACCTTTGAAATCAATGGAGTAAAGACCGGCCTTTCCTTCGGAAGTAGAGATGAAATACGCCTTCCCATTATAAACCTTTATTGACCTGTTCTTTCCCATTCTTGAATCAGAATTGACTGAATTTGAGATTGAAATATCGTATTTTTCTGATAAGGGTATTATTTCATTCTTGGAGTATATGAAAAATTTCGGGCTTTGAAATATACTCCTGTCATGTTTATTCATCAAGAACAATATTTTACCATCTTCCAATGCATGAATATTGCTTATTCCAACCTTTTCTGACGTTATAAATTCAAATTTCCTATTTTTTATATTGAATAGGGATAATCTTGAGTCATATACGTCCCATCCCTTTTCTCTAACAACAACAGCTATATTTTCCCCCTCCGGCATCGGCTCAATTTCAATGATTTCATCTTCTCCCTTCCACAGCTCCTCCTTTTTCCCATTTATGGATATTTTCAATAAGATGAACTCTGAATTGTGAACAAACCCTTCGCCGTTAAAATATATAGGATAATCATCAATGATTCTGTAATCCTCATCTTTCTGCTTCCTCTCAAGAACAGCATAAATTGAATTTGAATCTGCATTCCACTTATAAGTTTTCAGATTGATGTCTGTGGAGAATATTACTCTTTCATTGCCCTTTTCAATATCTCTCAGAATCAGTCTGGATTTCTTATCTTCTTTGGATATGTATATCATCATTTCTTTATTTGGTGAAATCAATGCATCCATGTCCTTATCACCTCTACTATATTTCAAAATTCTCCTGTTTCTTAACTCGTAGATAGAGGAGCTGTAATCATTGCTCTTTTCGTTGGGCGTAAATATTTCGAAGAAAATTTTGTCCTTAGCAGCGTTTATATTTGCAATGAATCTCAAGTCATAAAAATTTTTTGGATTTAACTCTGTCATTGTTTTATATATTGAGAAAATATTTATTGTTTACTGTAGATTTTCAATCTCTGCCGATGAAACATTTTTATCAATCATATGCTTGAATATCGAATTGAATATGAGTTAATTACTCTTCAATATTGAATTTTTTCTGGTTTCCTTCCTAACCTCAGCTGTAAGTCGCCCCAGTTCTTCTTTATCCTTATTTACGAATTTGAAGAATGATTTCAATGATGGATTCACTTTAATTATTTTGTCAGAAATTTCCCAACTCATCTTTCTCAAGTCAAAGTGAGCCTGTGGTGTGGATCTGAGTTCAACAAGGAAAATCAATTCCCTCAGGTTGGCTGTTATTATTACTGGATATTTATAACCGAATGGAACCACATACTGAGCAGCGAACTGATCTATTGGCTTCATTTTCCTGAATATATTCTCAGCCCTTTCCATTGCTGACCTGTAAATATTGTTGAGATATTCATCGCCTTCTATAGTTGGTGGAGTGTCGAATCCATAGTCAGTGCTAAGCATTTTTCTCTGAATTGATAAAAGCCTGTGTCTCTGCAATTCCCTGAAAGCCCCATAATTTAAAGTAATCTCAAATGTATAATTGACGTGTTCAAGACTTCTGTCGGGTTTCTGTCTTCTATTATTTCTCTGGGCAGAAATTGAATCTATCATACTCTTTCTCTCTTCAATTGGTATCTTCTCTATAACTTCCTTAATTGAAGAAAAATATCCTCCAACCCTTTCAAAATAATGAGATGACAGTATAACAGAGGAGGCTTCTTCATCATTCATATAATTCAGAAGTCTTACAGTTTCGCCCTCGCCTCTTTCGAACTCTACCTTCCTGGGAATAAATTTTCTTATATTCTTGAGATATTCAATGTTTGAAACTCCATAATGTGATTCCACAGAGTCTATTAGTTTTGGAAATATCTGCTTTAGCTCTTCATAAAGTTCATCATACAACTTTGAAGCTTCTGGGGATTCTGTTGATTTTAATCTCTCTAATAGGTGAGCAAATGCCCTCGCATTTCCACTTATTCCAATATTTGTGAGAGTAGAGGATGGAAGCATAAATCTCGCCTCGTCAAGGGCTCTGCTCCTTATTGAATTTTCATATGATCTTAGAAGAACCTTGTCTGTTTCTCCATCCTTGCCCAATTCAATTTTCTTACCATCTGGCATTTTGAATTCTGCTTTTTCTATTGGATAAAGTTCTTTTAGCTTTGCAGTCAGATGATCCTTCATTCTCGCATAATCTTCAAAAGCGGCGTCACAGTATTCGGTATATTCTGAGGCCATTTTCTGCGGTATTCCTATCCTTTCTGGACTTGCATACAGGTATTTTCCATTTATTTTTTCATTATAGGAGACATATCTCGAACTCTTCTCCAAATAGGATAAACCTATTCTCCCCTCCTCTATTACTTTAGATAAAATATTGCTGACGTTCTGAATTCCTATCTGGGCAGTCACAAGTTCTGATATGGATTCATCACCGTATTCCAGGAAAATTAACTCGTAAAATCTTTCGCCCTTATTCTCATCCTTTGAAAATTCTTTTTCCCACAGCTTCCTGAGGTCAACTTCAGCAGCTCTGCTGTATCTCGACATCAGAGCCCCTCTGTCTATCATCTTTGGCAAGTTAATTATGAAGACATCCCTGTCACGATTGGAAAAATAATCCATATTATCATAATTTCAGTTTGAATTTATTCTTTTCCATAATTCACTGAACTGAGATAAATTTCCATAAAATCTTTTATTATTTACGTGTTCTACTTGTATGCGTTTTAATATTCCAAGGGAACAATATGAACTCCTTAATGAAAGGGTCAGAACGTCAAGGAAAATAGGGTCAGATGAAAAACTTGTTTTACACGGAGGCGGAAATACAAGTGTTAAAATTAAAATTTTTGATCACTCTGGAAAGGAGACGTTCGCTCTTTTTGTTAAAGGGTCAGGTTCCGATTTATCTACAATAACTGAGGATGGATTTACTGCCTTAAGAATGAATGAGCTTCTGGAAGCTAAGAAAATAAAAGAGATGAGCGATATCGATATGGTCTCATATCTGAGAAAATGTATGCTTGATCCTGATCAGGCATCCCCCTCTGTTGAGACGTTCCTGCATGCTTTTATACCTTTCAAATATGTTGACCACAGTCATGCGGATTTCATACTGTCTATTACAAACACGGATCTCACTGATAAAGAAATCCTGAATATTTTCAATGGGAAAGTTTTGATTCTTCCCTATACGCCGCCTGGATTTGATTTGGCCAAGGCATTTGGGTTGCTAATTGATGAATATGACATCGAAAATTACGATGGAGCCATATTAAGAAATCACGGTCTCATAACGTGGGGAAATACAGCTGATGAAAGTTACTATAAGCACACTGAACTAACTTCCATAGCAGAAAAATACGTCAGGCAGAGATGGAATGGTATTCCGGATGGAAAGGAATATACTAATTCCAGGGAAACGATGATTTCATTGCTCCCAAAACTCAGAGGTTTGTTGAGTAAGAATAAAAAAAAGATTTTGAATTGGGATAACAGCCCTGAAATAATAGGTTATTCCTTGTTAGGTATGGCCAAGGAAATGGCATCACTGGGACCTGCAACACCCGATATGCTTATAAGGACAAAGATGGACTATCTGTTCGTGGAAGACATAAATGATCTGGAAAGACAGATAGCTGATTACGTTACCAAATATGTGGATGAATTCAACAAATATATTGGCAATTCCTATCCGATGCATGATCCTTACCCTTCCGTTATATTAATAAGAGGCCTAGGACTTGTCACAGCTGCTTCCTCGAAAAAGGAGTCACTAATAATAAGGGATTTGGCACTTCACACATTCAGAGTAACCCATTCTGCTGGTACCATAGCTAAAAACAGGTTCATTGATAGGAAGGATGCTTTTCTGATGGAATATTGGTCACTTGAGGAGGCCAAGCTGAAGAAGAAGAAAGAATTGCCCTTACAGGGATATGTTGGATTGATAACAGGAGCTGCCAGCGGTATTGGTAAAGCTACATTTATAAAATTCATAGAGGAAGGTATCACTTCGATAGGTGGAGATATAAATGATAAAGTGCTTGAATTCAATGAAAAATTCAAATATGTTGGAATGGGAATCAAAATGGATATATCCGAGGAGAAATCCGTGATTCAAGCTGTCGAATCAATAATCCTTAATTACGGCGGGATAGATGTGGTATTCAACAATGCTGGTTATCTTCATCCTTCCAACTTGGATGAGATAGAGATTCAAGACATGATGAAGCATATTAGCGTCAACGCCATTGGAACATTCTTGGTGACAAAGGAAACGTTCAAGGTAATGAAAAAACAGAAAATTGGAGGTAATTACATTTTCAACATAACGAAGAATCTTACAAATCCTGGTATAGGAATGGCATCGTATGGTTCAACTAAGGCCTTTGCTGCCCAACTGTCAAAATATGTAACAATAGAGGGAGGAAAATACGGAATAAGAAGCAACATAATCAATCCCGATAAAATATTCAGGGACTCTGCCATATGGGAAAATGGGGTTCTGGAAAACAGGGCAAGGGCAAAGGGAATCTCAGTAGAAGAATACAAAAAGGGAAATCTGTTGCATATAGAGGTTCTGCCAGAGCACGTTGCTAATGTTGTGGTGGAGCTTATAAAGGATAATATATTTGGAGCTACGACAGGAGCTATGATACCTATAGATGGTGGAATTCAATGATTAGAGGATAAAATCAATTTTATTCAGTACTAGGTTAAATTCATCTTTGTTTATTTCATTGAATTTCTTGATTCTGGTTAGCAGGAAATTAAGGTCATCCTCATCAATCCACCAGTTTAGCAGTACTTCCTTCCCGTTGTAAAGCTGGTAGAATTGAATCGGAAATGCAGCAAATGGCTCCCTAGACAATGATGATACGGAGAATGATGTTACATTCCTCATATCCTCGTAAATTTTAATCGTTCCATCCCTTAATAACTTAGATTCCCTTATTATGCCTCCGTAGCCCGTAACACTCTCTGAAAATCTTATAACTCTTTCTGATTCCTTATTATTCTCCCCTAGCAGGAAGAACATGATGTGTGGGGATGAATAATGAGGAAAAAAATGCAAGGCATCTGACGAATCATTTTCTCTTACTGTGACTTGAAGAATACGCCTCGGGTAATCATATTTCTTGAAGAAGGAAATGTCATCAGTATGATTGCCAAGGTATTCAATTTTCCAGAAATTTTCACCCTCGTCCTTAAGTCTGTTGAGACCTTTCATGAGAATATCTGAAATTGGACCAGCTGCCTCTTTTATGAATCTGTACCTTACATATTCTCTTCCATTTTTCCAAATTGTGAATGGATCTTTCAATACACCGGGAATAAGAGATATATCTCTTCCTCTTATTTTTCCTTCCTGGGGTTTTTCAGAGGGGCTTCTAAGATTGACAAATAAGATGTCTCCTATTTCAACAACTTCTACACCGTTTCTCTTTGCTTCAATTTTTATTTCATTGTAGCTAGCATCACTTTTTGATATTTTCCCGTATTTTATTCCCTTGTCGTAATCTGAATAAAGCCTGAATGTTCCTTTCCTAGAGAAGTCTATAGGATAAAGACCAGAAGGATCCCTCGATATTAGAAGGTCACAGTCCCATAATGTATTTGGATTCAGCATGTTTTTGTGTAATATAATGATAACTTTTATTACTATTTTTCTCATTATTTAGGTGGGAAAAGATTTTTTAATCGATATAAATAAAGTATCATGGAAAATATAATAAAAATTGGCGATTATGCCCCTGATTTCGAGGCATTTGACCAGAATGGAAAAAAAATAAAAGTATCTGAGAGGAAGGGTAAGGTCTTGGTTCTTTACTTTTACCCCAAGGATTTTACGCCCGGTTGCACAGCTGAAGCTTGCAATTTCAGGGATAATTTTGAAGAATTTACCAAAAGAAGCATAGACGTTATCGGTATAAGCGTTGATTCCGAGGGCACACATAAGAAATTCGCAGATAAGCTTGGATTACCTTTCATTTTGGTCTCAGACAAGAATAAAGAAATTTCAAGGAAATATAATGTCCTGGGTCTTACAAGTGCAAAGAGAGTTACTTTTATTATAGATAAGGATGGAAAAATTGCCTACATATTTGAAAAAGTAACACCCAAGGAACATGCGATGGAGGTTATAAATAAGATAAATGAATTGAAAATCAATTAATCTTTCTTATTTTCATCTTCCTTTATTTCTGATCCCGATTTTATCTCTTTTTCAGCAGTGCCATTTCTTGGAGACCTCTTTCTTGCATTACCTATCATCCTTGCGAAATAAGCAAATATCAGGAAGAATATGTATGTGATTACAAAATAAGTGATGAGTAAACTTTTTGCAAATTGTAGAACGACAACGTATAGAGGAACTAGTATTGGCCCAAGAAATTCTACAAAATGTCCTTTTGTGGTATTGTTTGATGCGTATGTGACAAAAAATGTAAAGTTGAAAACATAAGCATTGTTTGAAAGGTGACCTAGGTTTTCAGAAGCGTAGTAATAAGAACCATTCCTGGTCATTGTCATTGTATAATTGGAGAGGATTCCACCAAACAGACTGTCCACTGACAGATTCGCATTGCTAGAAATGTTGTTTGCGGGCATTGAAATGTGAACAGTATAATTATTGTTTACATTTGTATAATTAAAATTTATATCATAGGATCCACCGTTTATCTGATAAATGATCTCTGAATGGGCCGGAGAATTGCCTATTTCATAGGAGATTGCGCTTACAGCAATGAAGAATGCTATTATAATGGCTATGAATCCATAGAATGATCTGTCAGTGTATCTCCAACTTTTGGAATAGTGAAATATTACAACTAAAATTATCGGTATCAGCAGATACAGGAAATAAATATAAAATGAACTGAACAAGAGTATGGATGAAACAATTATTCCTATTATCAACCCCTTGCTTCCGTTTTTTAATCTGGTTCCACTTAATCCTTTCCACATTTCTAGTGATAATGAAAAAAGGTTAATTAATATACCGCATATCCAAGAGAGCATGGCAAAATTCTCGGAAATAGGTGTAAGCAGATATTATTATGACCTTGACTACTGCGGAGGGAAACTAAGATCCACGCCTGAGGATTTTTATGTTGAGGAAATTTTTGAAAATATCGCGGAAAGAGATGAGGGCAATGTTCTTGTCTTAAAATTGATGGTTAAAAATTGGGAACATAACAGGCTTATCAAATATATTGCAAGAAGTCTTGGAGTTTCACCGAAACAGGTTTATTTTGCTGGAACAAAGGATAAGAGAGCTCTAAAAGTACAATACTTGAGCATCCCGGGAGCAAAATTCAGAGAGTTTAATCTTGAAGATGTATCTGTTTTAAAATATTTTTATCTCGATAAACCCCTTACAATGGGCTCGCATAGCGGCAATTTCTTCAAAATTAATGTGAAAAATACTGATGCAGAAAGATTTAGCCAGAATTGCAATGCCGTTGCAGAAGGTGGGATTTTTCCAAATTTTTACGGACCCCAACGATTTGGCTCAATGCGACCTGTAACTCATTTGGTAGGAAGTGCTATGGTGAGAGGTGATTTTGAAGAGGCAACCAGGATTTTTATTGGATATCCTGGTGACGATAGGTTCCGCGAAGAGAGAGAGAAATATTACAATAATCCGGACCCAAAATCCGTCTATCAGAATTTTCCTGATGCCCTTGACCTTGAAAAGAAGGTTATGAAACACCTTATAGAAAGGGAAGGTGATTTTGCCGGAGCTATTAAGGTACTGCCAGATAATCTTGTGGAAATGTTCATCCATGCTTATCAGGGATACCTCTTCAATCTTATTTTAAGTAGGCGCCTTGAATACAGCAAGAATATAGAGTTAGGGGATATTTTGACCTACAATGGAAAATTAGTAAAGGCTACTGAAGTCAACATTGAAAAAATGAGAAAAAATTTCATTTCAGGAAAAATTTCACCCACAGCTTTAGTTATTGGCTATGAATCAGAATTTGCGGGGGGAATTATGGGAGAAATTGAGAAAGACGTAATTTCAAATGAAGGGATACAGGGATTTCAATTTAAGCTTCCTTTTGGAATGAGATCAAAGGGGGAGAGAAGGGCAATTTTCAGTTTCCCTTCAAACATTAAATGTCGTGAAAACTCTGTAGAGTTCATTCTCAGGCCAGGAGCTTACGCTACCTCTCTCCTAAGAGAAATACTGAGGTCTGAGGAAATGAGTGATTATTAGTCATCTCATCTTCTTGAATACATTCCCGCATCTGTTGCACCTGTAAATGTCATCATATATGAGCGATACGTCCAGAGACCCGCATCTTGGACAGACTACCGTACTGGCTTCTTCATTAAATGACTTTTCTCTTCTCTTGCCCCTGTTGACTAGGTATACAAGATAGTATATTATTATAACTGCGCCAGCAAGTATGAATGCAAGGTCTACAAAATCAGCAAGTCCAGTAGATAGCCCATTAGCATAAGGATTTCCAAGCCCTTTCGGTAGAAATGCAGATGTAGCATCTATTGAAAAATGCCATAGAACATCCGCATACAAACCGTACCTGAGATAGAGGAAGCCTAAAAACAGACCTCCCATAAACGCCTGAGGCATTTTTGACCAATCCCAAGAAGCAGTGTGAGCAATTCCAAAGATTAATGAAGAGATGATCAGCACGGTTATTTCCGGTTTACCAAACTTGTATCCTCCACCCCATATCATCCTGTACCATTTAACTTCCCTGCCATTTTCCCTCCATTCAGGTTTCTTCATTCTGTAATAAACATAGAGAGGGATTCCAATGTATAGCACCCTTGTTATTAATTCTTCATAAAGACCCGCATTTGTAAGTGACAGCATATTAAGGTAGAAAGGTGTATTACTGGAAATTGGAGGAATTACTGGCTTTCCTATAGCATCAACAAACAGGAAATAAATGATAGAAAGAAAGAGGTTAACTGCATAAAACTCTGTTATTTTGAAAAGAGCTGAGTTATCAAATTTTATAATGCCCGTGAATATCGCTATCATCAGAAAGACTGAAAATACTATTATTAGAAATCCAAACCACATCGCTGTAAAATAACCAGGGAGATAGAATAGCAGAACCGGCAATGGAATTATAATGAAAACAGGGAATGAAACATGCATTAAATCTACGAAATATGGCCTATAAAGTAAAATCATGTAGATTATGTCTATGGCAACAGTAAGTGTCCACAATATTGATAGAATCAATATGAAATTCCTATATCCCCTGTTCATTTTTTCATCATCTTCTCTCTTGATATTAGCATTATATCATTAAGTACTGATGCTGCAGATTCAACGGGTCCATCATGTTCAACAGATAAAGAGAGACTGTCAAAAATATCTGTTTTAAAGTTTATTGACATTGACGGTCTTGCCTTATTCTTTAAATTCTTAGTATCATCCGTATGAATGTAGCCGACTTCTATCCCTGATTCTGTTATTTCACTGAATAATCTGTTTCCGGGTACGAGTCCCTCTTTTATATTATGGAATTTTACATCTTTCAATGAAATAGATGACCCATAAACTCTTCTGTGAAGAATTATAGATTTCCTTGCAGAGTCAATACCCTCAGTATCGTCCCTGTAATTTTTTTCTGCAAGTCCTATCTTGATGGCTTGCGCTATGGCCTCTTCCTTACTTAATCCCTCCTCCATTTGATATGCTATGAAGGAACTTGTAGCATTAAAAAATCCATTAATTGAAATAATGTTTGCAGGCTGGATTGAGTAGTCCATGAGACTGAAAACTGGAATTGAACCACAAACGGTTGCCTCATATCTCATTTTTCTTCCAAACTCTCTGACCTTTTCAAACATATTTATATCAGCTGTGAGAATTCCCTTGTTTGCTGTCACAACATCTTTCTCATTTTCCATTGCAGCAATAACATGATCCAGACCTGGTGATCCACTGAGAGTACTCTGCGTTAATTCAACCACCACATCAGAATCAATATCCTTTATTGCTTTCAAAGCACTCATCTTTTCAAATGATTCAATTTCTTTTAACCCTCCGGACTCTTTAGCCTGGATGATTCTTAGTAATGGCATTCCATCAGTAATAACTGTACCGCTGGTGTCGCTAACCGCTACAATTTCTATCTTCTCACCTAACTTTGATTTGATGAATCCATTCTTCTGATTGATTATTTTTAGGAGGTTTTTACCTATTCCCCCTAACCCTATAATCTGTACTTTCATCTTTACTATATTTAATCAAGGTAAATTAGTTTTTCACAATCCTTCCAGATAAATTTAATTTCTCTTGTGTTGAATTAAATTTTGATCTAATAATATGAAAATGTTTAAATGCTAGAATAGTAATGTGAATAACGTGACAGAAGACAGAGTCCTTCCATCATTGGCAAGAAGTAACGATGAATATATGGCTGCATCAGAGTTACTAGATGAGGGAATGCTGGAAGAAGCAGAAAAACATGCAAGAAAATCAATTGAAATTAAGGAAAATATAGATGCTCTTATTCTGCTGATAGAAATATTAGAAAGACAGGGAAAGGATTCTTCTGAATTTTTGAAAAAACTGGTTGAATCTTACCCAGCGAATCCTGAAACCTACAGGAGACTCTTCCTTTCAAGTTTTGATAAAAACAAAGACGATGCTCTCTCTTATATAAATAGAGCAATCACCATAATGAAGAAAGGAATCTATTATTGTGAAAAGAGCCGCCTACTTATTTCTATGGGGAGAGATTTAGAAGCGCTGGCATCGATAGATCAGGCAATTAAGTTGGAAAATAGAAATACAATATTCTGGAATATGAGAGCAACCATTCTTATGAAACTAGGAAGATTTGGTGATGCTAAGGAATCTGAGGATGTAGCCCTGAAGCTCGATCCGAGAAACAGGGAGGCTCTTATTAACCTAGCAAAAATATATTTATCTGTTGGAGAAAAGGAAAAAGCAAGAGATGCACTAATGAAAATTGAAATGAGGGATCAGGAAGTTAATGATCTCCTCAATCAAACTCTTTCTTAAGCTCCAAATTTCTCTGCCACATTTGCTGAGCTGAGAAGTAAATTCATTAGATCATTTCCCCTCAGTCTCAATGTCCCTCCTCTTGCACTCATCTCATTGAAATTTTCAATTCCGTCCCTCCTTGAGCCTTTATAATAAACAAATATTGGAACGGAATCTGATGAGTGTTCCTTTAGGCTGGCGGGAGTGGAATGGTCCCCGGTGAATGCAATGACAATGTTATCCTTCTCACTCATCAGAACATCCCCTATCGCTTTGTCGATCTTTTCTATGAATTCTTTCTTCTTAATCGCATTCCCGTCGTGACCTGCAATATCTGTACCCTTTATATTAACTAGAATGAAATCCACTTCCTTTAACCCCTCTACTGCTGCCCTTAGTTTTGCCACAACGTTTGTGTCGGTTGATCCCGTGACCCCTGGAGGTGTAAAATTTTTCATTCCTGCAAGTCTGCATATACCTGAAACTAAAGATACAGCTGCTATGAAACCTCCTTTGATTCCATGCTTGACTTCAAAATTTTGAAGCTCTGGAACTATACCTCCTCCTCTGAAAAGAATAGCATTTCCCTCAGGTAATGATTTTTGCCTCCTTTCTTTGTTGATTTCATGCTCATTTAATAAATCTCTGGACTTTCTGTAAAATTCATTGAGTATCCTTGCTGTTTTTTCTCCTTTTTTGCTCAAAGGGACTACATTAGGAACAGCCACATTTTCTTGATGAGGATCATTATCTGAAACTTCTGGTGATAAACCTTCACCCCTCAGGACAAGTGCAGCTCTGTGTTCTATTCCCTCCTTGAATAAAATTTCCACATCCTCTATTTTCATGTTCAGTGATTTTGCAAGCATATCAGTACCACTTCTGATCCTCCCCGCCCTTCTATCCTTAACAATACCTCTATCATCAACTGTTGCAAAATTGGCTCTGAATGCTATATCCCCTGGTTCAAGGTTCAATCCGCTCCCAAGTGCTTCGAATGGCCCCCTGCCAGTATAATATTTATAAGCATCATAGCCCAGATAAGTGAGATGTGAGGTATCAGACCCTGGAATAATTCCTGGGCTTATAGGATCTATGAGTCCAGTGATTCCATTTTTAGCCAGATAATCAATGTTGGGTTTTACGGCTGATTCCAGAGGAGTTTTCCCACCTAGATCGGAGGAAGGCCTGTCCCCCAATCCATCTGCAATAATCAATAGAACTTTCATCATTTGTAATTGCATTTACAATATATAAGTTCTCATAGAAATATTATCATTCCAATTACTGTCGCCAGGAGCGAAGCGTAGAAATTTACAGAGTATTTGTCCATTATCCCTCTGTTTTCAAGCGTCTCTCCTAAGATAGAATCAATGATACATCCTGCAAACCCAAGCAGGCCTGTCACTACTATATAGTAAATTAGTTGATTTAGCTGTAAAGACATAATAATTCCAAGCAGAAGGAACGATAGGAGTGAAAAAATAACGGAAAATAATAAGGATGTGACTGTCCCAAGTACTGATACACCCCCGTTTATTCCTGTCTCCGCGGGTTTTAAGGTCAAGATCATGTATGTATTATCATCAAGGGCACCTATCTCAGAGGCTGCAGTATCTGCAAGAATTGTCGCTAGGGCAATAACATAAAGAGCGAAAACGTAAATTGGATTTATAGAAGATATATTTAGGACTGAAACACCAGCTGCCACCAGCCCCGCTGCAAGTACGTTCTTAGCCTTTCTCTCTCCCTTAAGCCCTTCCTGGAGACTTCTCTTCTTTTTCTTTTCAAAGCCTGCTAATGTTGAAATATAAGAAAATCCAAGGAAGAGGAAAAGTATCACAAAATAAAGAGCACCTCCAAATATTATGACAATACTGCCTATTATTGATGCCGCAATTGCACCCTTTTTGCTGAAAGCCTTGATTCTTATCCCGAGAAAGTAAAGGCCCGGAATGACTATCAGTAATGGCAGATTGTTTAGGTCCATTTAGCGAAGTCATAATACTTATTTATATATAATTTCCTGATAAAACCTATTTATTTATTATTAAAAAAATATAATATGTGAAAAGAACTATGCAAAGAGTTATTATGGATTTATTAATCAACGTTTATGCCTGGTGAGGAAATAAGAAAATGCTATACTCATGGATATTTTAGAGGTAATGCGTGCCCTGTATGTGGAGAACCAGGCAAATTCGTGCTTTCCAATGAGGAAGTTGATATCCTTGGAAGGATTATTACTGGGATCCTCAGGCACAAGCCAGATAGATACCATATAGAGATAAATGAAAAAGGTTATGTTAACATCGATGAACTCGTTCAAGAAATCAGGTACAACTATAGAAGGTTCCATTTTGTTGGACCCTCACATATTTATGCAATTGTACTGACTGATTCAAAGGGAAGGTACCAGCTATCTGATAACAGAAGGTACCTCAGGGCAACCTATGGGCATACAATAGAAGTTGATCTTTCTGATCTCCCAACAGATGAAATTCCTGAGACTCTTTATTATCCTACCAATAACGAGGAGTATGAAATATTCAGGGAAAATGGTATCCTTCCTTCTGACAGGAGGTGGATACATCTCTCGAGTGCAAAGGAGAAGGCATATATCGCTGGCCTTCATCATTATGATTCACCCCTTATTGTTCCAGTAAATACTGCAATATTGAAGGAAAAGGGAGAGAGTCTATACAGGGCAGGACAAGGAGTTTATATATGCAAATTTGTTCCACCAGAGAGTATAGGAGATCCTGAGGAGTTCAAGGCAGAACTTGATGAGGAAACTTTAAAGGAAATAAAGATATCAAGGGAAAGAAAAGCATCTATGCTTGAAAAGGGCTGGTAGATCAGCGGAAGATCGCCTGCTTTGCAAGCAGGAGGCCCGGGGTTCGAATCCCCGCCAGTCCATTTTTATGGACTCATTTCAGTCAGATTTTTTAAAATCTTCGAAAAATTTCATATCATTCTTAATGATCAGAGGTAGATATTCGTATGCCGGGGTAGCCTAGTCCGGCCAAGGCGATAGATTCGAGATCTATTGCTCGTGAGAGCTCGGGAGTTCAAATCTCCCCCCCGGCGTGCCTCATTAATCAATGATGAAGATTTACTATTATTATTAATTTTATTGACCCTTGATTAGTTGCAACCACGTTATCCAGTAAAAATATCTTTGCTACCCCCCATAATCAAAAAAATCTTTAGAATGCGTTAAGAAAAATGTAACATTAAGTAAAAGAGAGTAATTCCCTTTTATCCTCATTGTAGGAGTCGGAGAAAGATGGATGAGAAAGATAATTCAGATCATTATTTCACTAAAGAAGAGAGAGAAGCAATGGCTGAACGAACAAAGGAGATTTCCTCAAAAAGAAAGAAAAGTGGGATGATTAAAAATGCAGATTTAGAAAAAGAAGTTCTGATGAAAATATCACAAATGGATGAGCCCGATAAAACAATTGCAACTTCAATCCATAATATTATAAGGGAGATATCCCCTTCTTTAATTTCACGAACTTGGTACGGTATGCCAGCATATGAGAGAAACGGCCAAATCATCATTTTCTTCCAGGAAAGGAATAAATTCAAGAATAGATATTCTACTATAGGTTTCACTGATAAGGCTCATCTAGATGATGGAACTATTTGGCCAACCGCATTTGCAGTGACCGAATGGAATAAGAAGGTTAATGAGAAAATGAGGGAGCTAATTGAAAGGGCAATACTGCCATGATATCATTCTAATGTAATGCAGGAATTATTAGATTAAAATTTAGTTAAAACTATTTAAAGGATTGATACTGTAGAAAGATGTAAATTGTTTGATAAATTTTACTTATGATCCAGCACAGATTCTTATTTTCATAATCTTTAAGTTCAAAAATTAAAATATACATTTCTTTTAATATATATTAATATAATTCTTCTAATGAATTTCGATTTAAATAAATAATTTCATTTTATAAATATTGAAACAAGAACCTACAGGTGCTATATTTAGAAATGGCATGCAAAATCTAAAAGATTGGCGAGGAGAAATAATTAAAAAGAAGATGTGATCTAGGTAATGCGTAATGAAAATGTACTTTTACCATGAAAGCATCGGTGATCGCATTTAATGCCACCGTAGCTCAGTCGGCAGAGCGGCTGACTTGTAATCAGCAGGTCGGGAGTTCAATTCTCCCCGGTGGCTCTAATCTTAAGATTTTCTAGAAATGTTGTTTGCAATTTTTAGTAAGTGGACTCAAAAAAAAGTCTGTGTTTATTGGATGAACAAAATAAAAAAATTAAAATAAATTGTTATTTCGCCATACTTTCTGATGCTAATTGGATATTCTTGGCAATTTTCATCAGCTTCAGTTTTTCCCTTTTTACATAGATTATGCAGAGGCTTACAAAAGTCCATATCACAAAAGCTATGCTTCCTATCATAACTGGCTGGCTTATTGATACAAATGTTGAACCGAGGATTAATATGAATATTACTATGGAAACTAAACTCAATGATGTGCTTTTCAGATCATAATTTCCATTGAATCTTTTGTTAAGTGCTGGATATGAAGAATTTATAATTATATGAACAAACAAAGTTCCTAGGGTGGCCCCGATCGCCGTCATTATGAATGCTGTGAATCCACCAAGGAAAAAATTTCCAGTCACAGCAATCAGAGCAGCCGATAATGTAACTACTGTAGCTGAGACAAACGGAGTTTTTAGCCTTTTATGAACCGTTGATAATTTATTGGGAACTACCTCATCCCTCGCCATTGACATCAAAACTCTTGATGTACCGTTGATCATGACAACAAGCCCGGTCAATAGGCTGTTTATAAATAAGACCGTTATAATGACTGCAGCGCCAATACCTAGATAATTTCCAATTATTGTGATTCCTGGAACAAGGCTTTGTGCATACCCGGACATTTTAGCAGGACCATAGGCAACAGTGAACACGTAAGATGAAAAAACAAAGAATATTCCAAGAATTATTATAGATGCCAGGATCGATTTGCTTATGTTCTGGTTGGGCTGTCTGGATTCTTCTCCCAGCGGTGTAGAGGCCCCAAAGCCAGCAAAAGCTGTGTACATCAACAACACACCCATTACTACCCCATCAATTCCATCGCCTGAATATTTCAATGTGAAAACCTCAGGAGTGTTCAAACTTGGATGAAGAACCAAAATGTAAATGCCCATAAATGCCACAGTCACTATTTCCACTATAGCCATTATCATGGTGTAGCGCGTTGATATTTTAATTCCTAATATTGAAATTATTAAACCGTAAGCCAGTGCGACCAATATTAATGGTAGTGTAAACAGCATGGGTATACCTATGTTGAAAACATATGATATTGTTGCTGGAATAAAAACTCCAACACTCAAAGCCATAAATGCAATAGCCATTATCTGATAAAATATGTAAATTAAACCAGTAAAAAGACCGACTGATGGACCATGCCCGTCTTTAACATACTCATAATAACCACCTGCACCAGAAACTTTCTGAGCTATTTTACTTATAATATAACCATTCAGCATAACAACTAAAAAAGCAATAAAGGCAGTAAGAGGCAGAGCACCCAGTGCGAAAGATGCAGCGCCAGTAAAAGTTGCCACGGCTGCTCCAGCCGGCGCAGCACCTGCTACTCCCTGCATAAGTCCTTCCTTTAGGCCAATTGCATTTCTTAACAATTTTGGCTCAGTCATCTGGATTTACCCCTCTCTGAAATATTGTGGTTGGCTAATTTATATGTCAAAGGTACATGCTCATATATATACATTAATGCTATTTTTATCACAATGGTGTAACTTTATCTCATATAAATATATTCCTAGACCATTTAAATATAATTATATGCGCTTATTATAACTTAAACAATGATTGATTTAATGATTCTAAATAATAATGATCAATCTATCTTTCTCCTAACCTAAGGTAAAATACATTGAATAACCTCCGAAGGAATAAATTTTCACCGTCTGAGCAAACAGAAATTTAAAGCAAAGGAAATTGTTGCCGAACGAAATCTATGGAGAATTTAGGGGTTTAGGTGAAGGTGGAAAATTATGAATCCATAGGGGATTCATGGGGTTTCATCAATAAGAAAGCTTATTAATAGTGTTTTAAAACAATTTAATAAATTCTGCCTTCTTTATGAATTTTTTACTTCATCAATTCTGATCACCAATAACGAAAATTTTAAAACTAATTTTAACTATAAAAAAACTGGCTTATAGTTAACTTATTGATAAAAATATATAACTCTTATTTTAAAATATGATCATATATAAAAAACCAATATCTTCGAACGAATAGTTAAGTATTTTAAAATAATTAAGTATCAATGATAGATATAAAATTATTAGGCATAAATGGAAGCGTTAGGAAAAATTCATACAATAGGCTGCTGCTACAGAATATAGGTTCTCTCCTGCCTGAAGAAGTTAAATTGGAAATAATTGAGATAAAGGAAATCCCATTCTATAATCCAGACGATGAGAACAATCTTCCTTCAATAGTAAAGGAATACAAAGAGAGAATAAGAAAGAGCGACGCACTAATAATAGCTACTCCAGAATACAATTTTTCTTTCCCAGGAGTTTTGAAGAATGCACTTGACTGGTTTACGAGACCTCCTAATGATAATGTCCTCCATCGCAAAATATCTGGAATTGTGAGTGCATCAACCGGAATGCTCGGTGGATCCAGGGCACAATACCAGTTGAGGCAGGTTTTGCTTTCCTCTGAAATGGAAATAGTATCAAAACCTGAAATATTTATAAGTTTTGCAGATAGGAAATTCAACCCAGAGGGAAAAATAACGGATGAAACATCATTAAAGCTATTGAATCTTTTCATTTCTAATCTTATAAGCAAAATTAATAAAAATCAATTTTAATTTTTTAGAGCCCTTTCTATTGATGGCTTTAATTCCTCGAATTTAAACTGGAATCCTTCATCCTGCAATTTCTTTGGGATCGCGCGTTGACCATTGATTATCAACGCTTCGCCCATTTCTCCAAGCATTGCCCTTATTAGGAATGCAGGAACTGATAAACGCTGTTTCTTATGCATAACTTCAGCGATTATAGTCAAAAAATCCTCATTCCTCTCGGGTCTTGGCGATGTGATATTAAAAATACCCTTCTTTCTACTTGCAATCAAAAAATCTATTGAGCCAACTACATCTTCTATATCCACCCATGAGACCCACTGCTTTCCTGAACCTATTTTCTTGGATAATCCAAACTTTATAGGCATGAGAAATTTTTCCAATATTCCTCCATTCCCTCCAATTACTACCCCGAATCTTACAATTGAGACATAATCAACATTCGCCTTTAAAGCTACTTCTTCCCATTTTACTGCAAGGTTTGACAGGAAATCCCTACCAGGTCCCTCATTTTCATCAAGCAATTCATCCCCCCTGTATCCATAATAGCCAACCGCTGATGCACTTATAAATGTAGAAACATTCCAGATTGGAAGGTATTTTACTATCAGGTTCGTACTTTTTATTCGGCTATTCTCCAGTTCTCTTTTCACCTTTGAAGACCATCTTTTTGCTGCAATCGAATAACCTGCAAGATTAATGACCACGTCAGCTCTATCAATTCCCTCAATTGAATTCCCAGAATTTGGTTCCCAGTGAATATACTTTGGGTTTCCCTGATTTACAGTTTCTCCTCTAGTAAGAATAGAAACTTCGTCCCCCCTTTCTAAAAAATGGTTTGAAAGTTTCTTTCCAATAAAGCCGGTGCCGCCGGATATAATTATTTTCATTATTGATATATATTGATCTTATATTTTATTTTATGTGAGTATCTTGAATATGAAGAGGGATAGCCCCAAAGAAAAAAGAATCGCAAATATACCTGAAATTTTAGCTATATTAAGCGATTTTCTTATTGTTTCATTCAGCTTATCATAATGATGCTCCCCCGCAATCCTCAGCCTAAGTTCCTTCTTCACTCTTTCGAACGTTAATTCCTTTAATTCCCCTATTTGGGAGGCAATTTTCCTAATTTCATCCACTATTATTTTGTAGTCAGTTGATCTCCCGACAGGATTCACATTCAATCCGTCTATGTTTACAATATGATTATCTGTGGTGCATACGAGAACTTTATCATAACCCTCAACTGCGTCTTCAATTTTCAATCTCAAATCATAATCCATATTGTTTCCATCAACCAAAATAATAGCTATTTTCCTTCTGTTAATCTCCAGTGCTAAGAATTTTATTCCACCTGGGCCTATGTCCTTCACTGCCAAATATGATTCAGCAATTGCTCCATAGACTGGATACTGACGCTTCCTGCCCTTGACCGCCTGCTCTACCTCCTGCATTAAATATGAGACATCCTTATTCTCTTCCGGTCTGTCCATATTGTTGTTGTGCTGATCCACGATAACAGCCCATTTCATACCTAGGGATTTAGCCTTCTTCACTATCTTCATTCCTTCTGTAATTTTTATGTCGTCGAAGCGTGGATCATCGGGAGATATGAAAAAAATACCCCCTTGGTTCAGAGGAAGCATGGTTAAGTACTTCCCGAAAAATGGTTCGTAGGAATTGCTAAAAATATTCCCTTTCTCGTCAAGAACTTTTGAGATTTTATTAATTTCCTCATCACTTGAACAATTATCATCATGAGTTGTTGATGTATGGAAAACCATTATATTCTCATTTGGATGCATTCGCTGCAGTTTTCCAGTTATATTTGAGCTCCCAAGTTCACCTAAAGGACCTGGATGAACATATGGAAATACCATCATGAATTTCTGATTACTCGATGAGACCTTAAGAACGGTCACCTCTCTTGGGGCGAATGTTGTATATACCTGATCGAAGAAATTCATGATCACCTGGTTGTAGGATAGATCAGAATGAACAGAGTTTACCATCTGCGTTATGATCTTTATGGGGTCGGTACTGAATTCCTTCACAAATTTTGAAAATGAAACCTTCACGAAGAGATGAGATGATAATGAATACACAATTGATGAGAGGATTATAGGTAAGATGAAAAGAGAATAATTTCTGGAAAATATAAGAATCAATATGGAAAAATAAATCGAGAAAGATATTCCAAGGAAATGTGTCAGGACATTTTTCCTCTCTGTGAACGTCAGAAAAACCATGGTTCTTATAAATGGAATGAATGTGATTGATAGCATCAGCGCGTGGATAGGGTTAAGGAAGTGTATGGCTACAATTATGAAATAATATAATAGAGAAGCATAGAGAACCACTGAATCTAGCAGAAATGACCTATTTGCACCGAATTTGAATTTCCATACTTTAGGTGAAAGATAATCTGTTATCAGGAGCGCAATAATAGAGAGTGAATATATCTCAAGAAATGAGATGTTTCTCGATGATAAAAAAAATAACAAAGGAGGAACAAACATTATTGGAATTGTGTAGTAAAGGGATGGAGACTTGAATGTATATTTCCTTAACCTTTGAGCTTCATTCAAATATATCACTGCTTAATCACTTTTAAATATATTATTTTGTCACAATTTTATGAATTGAAAAAGAGCCAATAAGAATATTGAAATAAAATGTGATGAACCTCCATATGATTATGAATATTACTAGATAATTGTGAGGCAGAAATATTGCAAATGTAGCCAGCATAAGTATTTCCATTATGCCAGCAGCACCTGGAGTTATGGGTATTAAGGAAATAAGCACTAGAATGACCTGGATGAAGAGAATATATATCACATCAGGTTTTATGCCAAAACCCATGATTAGAATTACAGGAACAGAAAAATCTGAAAGCCAAAGCAAAGATGTTATCAGCACCCCTACTACTAGCATTGCAGGTCTTTTGACAAACATTTTCTTTGTTGAGTCTGCAAATAATTCTATTCCCTGAGCCACCTTCTCTAAATTTTCTTTATTCCTCTTCCCTTTCTTGTCCATCCTTAAAATGAATTTGATTATCTTGTCCGTGACAACCTTTAGGAAATTTTTCGCTCCTATTGATAAAACCAGAAAACCAAGAAACGCGATCAGAACTATAATTCCTATAATGGCATAAATATGAAATTCATATGTGAGGGTTACGAAGCCTGAAAGGATTATAAATGCAAAGACAATTATGAAGAATATGGAGTCAAATCCTCTTTCCCCAAGTACTATGGCAGTCGAGCTGCCAGCGGGTATACCATAATCACTGAGTTTCTTTATTCTGATAGGCTCCCCTCCAATGTAGCCTGGGGTTAGCGTTGCAACGAAAAGGGATGAAATCACTGTAATGAATGCCTGGTAAAATGATATTTTATATCCATTCACGTAGGACAGAAATTTTATTCTGAATGACCAGAATGCAAAAGAAAGCATGTGAAATGCAAGGGCTGCTATGAAAAAGAGAATGAAGATTGAGGGGAGCGATGATATTGTTCTCAATAGATTATAAGGCCCATATATGTATATGAAAATGCTCAGGGTGATTATTGATATTCCTATGCCGATATATCTAGCGCCCTTTTCTATTTTCAATCAATTCACCATACCTTCCAATCAATATGTCGGCGGTTGCTTCTACTGAATAATCCCTGCTTGAAATATAAGAATTTTCACCATATTTCTCCAAATCCTGCTTTTCTGCGAACTTCAGTTTCTCCACTATAGAATCTGGATCACCAAATTTTACAAACCAACCATTGTAATTTTCCTTCAAAATTCCAATTTCTCTAGACTCTGTGGATGCTATTACAGGGGTTCCAGAAGCCATGCTTTCAACATATACCACTCCGAATGTTTCTGCCCTCGATGGAAGCACAAGTACCTTGGCGCTGCTGAGAAGTCTAATTTTTTCTTCCTCAGTGACAAATCCAAGATATTTTATATTATTGTATTTTGACGCATATTCTTCCACCGCCCCTTTCATTGGTCCTACCCCTGCAATTCTGAATTCTCTATCCTGCATCTTCTTCGCAGCTTCCAGAACAGATAATATACCTTTGTCAAATGTAAGCCTTCCAAGGAATAGATAAAATTCGTCCTTCTTTTTATTGTATTTGAAAGGTTTTAGGTCTATACCTACATGAACTACCTCAGATTCAACCTGGTAACTTCTGAGTTGCCTGTACATGGGTTCCGACGGAGATATTACGGCATCAATTTTCCTGTAAAGATGCATGTTATACTGAAATCCAATGTTCAGGAGGCTCTTGACGAATGGAAAATTGATAGTGTTATCCATGTTCACAAAATCTGTATGATAAGTCCCAATTACGGGTATATTCCTTTTCTTTGAAAATCTGTATCCCATTGTCCCAAGAACAAATGGTGTGTGAATATGGCTAATATCCGGTTTGAATCTTTCAAGGTCCCTGTATAGGTCATAAACTGGAAGTGCCATCCTGTATTCCTTGTAAAGCGGAAATCTAACGGACGGAAGGCCATACACATTTTCCTTCGCATCCTTGAATACAGTATATACTCTTACAGTGTGCCCTCTTTTCTCAAGTTCCCTTTTGTAATCAACCAGATGTTTAGAAACCCCATCTGGTATAGGATAGTAAGTATCGCTGAATAGGGCAATTTTCATTCACTTTGACCATGATGCCTCTTATTATATAGATATATCCCCGCAATCAACTT
>CAZIOW010000007.1:0-52543 GCA_964541025.1 uncultured Thermoplasmatales archaeon | reverse complement strand
ATGACGTCGCCCTTACAAGGCGGAGACCGCCGGTTCGAATCCGGCCGGGCCCATTATGTAAAAGGGGATATAGATAAGAAAAGTAAGAGGACAGCTACTTTCATGCAATGTCAGTATAGCCCTTAAGTGCTTATTATATCAAATCCTGCATGTTCGATGCCATGGAGAAAAATAATGAATATCTTCTTTCATTAAATTAGAGGCTCTAATCTATTGATTTGGAGCGTCATACCTTAGAAACATTAAATTCACAATCCACCTGTATTCTTTCAATCTCTTTGGAATAAGGAGCATGAGGAAATCTATGTCTTCATTACTGAATGTTTTCATTCCCTTTATCAGAATAATATATATTATGAAACCCAGGATTATGAACATAAAGAGTTTGGATATTGAATATAAGAATACATGATCAAATAAAAAAATAATGACAAACATTATGATTGATGCAGCATATATCTTCAATAGTTTTATTCCTTCAAATTTGAGAATATCAAATTTTTTCGCAAAATAATAAAGGACTATGAATGAAGATATATTTACTGATGAATAACCAATTGCTGCACCTATCATCTGAAATTTCGGTATAAGAATAAATGACAACACAAAATTTGATAATAGTGCCACAGAAGAAGTGATAATGAATATTCTTGTCTTTCTTATGCTCTGGAGAGCTATAGCAAGAATATTTCCTGATATGAATATTGATGAAATGAAAAGAACTATGATAACTGGAACTGCAGCTTGAAGATATTCTCTATTTGAAAGGAATAATAGTATATAGGAAGAGAGAGACGCTACCAGAAGAGCTATTGGAACATAAATGGTTGCAAGGATCTCTATGCCCTTTGATATGTTGTACTTCATATTTTCTTTCTCATCCTTCCCGTACATCTCAGAAAGTTTTGGAAGGAGTATATTCCCGAATGGACCAGAAATAAAAGCTATTGCTGTAGAAATTAAAAGGGCAAAATTATAGATGCCAAGAAGAGAGAGATTCAGCAGAAATGATACTATAAATCTATCTACATAAGATGCACCATAACCTATGAGTGAAGCGAGGAAAATTGGTGTGGAATACTTTATAACTGGTGTTACAGGAAATCGACCCTTATTCTTATCTGTTATAATTTTCAGACTACTGACAAGTAATGAAATATATGCAAGTGTTGAGAGAATATTGCCAGCTGCCCATCCTATGACTATTAAATTAATGTTCTTGGTGAATATAAGAAAGAGAACGGGAAGTGAATATGAAATTCCTGTTCCTACTATATTCCATTTAGCCTGTGACTTAAATTTCTGAAGTCCTATCAGCATACTACCGAAAAGACCAGATGTTAAAGTGAAGAAGAGATCCAGCCCTAACATTTTTATTAAAACTATGTATTTAAATGTGTGAAAGAAAAGTGTTGCAAGTTCAGGTGATAAAACATAAATTACGATGAGGCCAATAGATGCCAGTATGATTGTTATTATGGAAAAATTGACAATTATAGCCCTAATCTTGTTATAATCGCCTTTCCCGAGAAAGAATGATATATAATGCTGAAGTCCGTTACCAGTTCCGAGCGAAAAAAATATGTTTAGAAGAGACACAATTGCCAGGAGGAGTGCTACTGTTCCAACCAGTTCAGATCCATAAAAATGAATGACATATATGTAGAATATGAAACCGGCGAGAACTGACGTGATGGAATTAAGGTACTGGTATAAAATACTCCCCCCTATTTCTTCTCGCATAAGTGTTTCTTCCATCCGTTTCTCTGATAAAATGCGTGTATTTTATGCTTGCTAGATTTTGTGAACATTATTTAAACATTATTACCAAGATTAGTCATAATTAAGTTGATTCCCTGACTCTTTTATGATTATTCAGAATTTACTCCCATTTACAGAAAAAGGAAAACAGACCTTTCTCATTTCCACAAGCTAATCTATTCATTTGGAAATTTAACTCAATTAACATTACTGAATTTCAGGTAAGCTGTTTTAATTTATCCTTGGGATACCTTCATATGACCCTTTTAATATGCTTAGAGTCCATTAATTATGTTTCTTTAAAAGTAAAGGATATTCAAGACGACTTTAGAGTGCGTACTATCACTATTTGGAATTGATCTGACAGTTCATATTGTCATTTTTAGAATCTAACTCCTCAAAAAATAATAATGCTAATGTTATTTCATCACTATGAGATTCTTAAGACTGAAAGAGAATGATCAAGATGCATTGTATGTAAAAGAAGAGAAAGAAATTATTTCTGTATCCGAGCTAATCAGAAAAAATGTCGATATTGCGAATGTTTTCAATTATGTTGAAACTATTAAAACGAAATTGAGGAAAGGGGATTTCAGCGCAGTTGATTTAAAGAATCCTGTATATTCCCCTGTTGTATGGAAACCGGGAAAGATAATATGCATAGGTCTGAATTATCAGGCACACATCCAGGAGACGAAAAAGGAAATCCCCAAATACCCTGTTCTTTTTAGCAAGTTCAATAACAGTCTTGCAGCGCATTTGGAAAAGATAAAGATAATAGATGATGGTCTTAAAATAGATTATGAAGGAGAATTGGGCATCACGATTGGATATAAAGCTTTTAGAGTAAGTGAAGAAAATGCTCTCAAATACGTGTTTGGATATTTCATCGGCAACGACATATCATCCAGGGAACTGCAATACAGAACTTCCCAGTATCTCCTTGGGAAGACTCTTGATCAATTTTATCCCAATGGACCTGAAATGCTGACTTCAGATGAAATCTCAGACCCCCAGGATCTCGATATTAAGACTTATGTCAACGGAGAACTTAGGCAGGATTCAAATACTTCCAATATGATATTTTCCATCAGGAAATTAATCAGCTATATCTCACACTATATTCCGCTTGAACCTGGGGATATAATTTCGACTGGTACTCCTGAAGGCGTGATCAGCGGTATGCCCGAAGAGAAAAGAAAATGGCTGTCAAAAGGGGATATTGTGAGAATTAAGATAGAGAATATTGGGGAATTAGAGAATAGTTTCATCTGAGAATTTTGCTAAATTTTTTTATATTATTAATCTCTATATGAATATTGATTTCAGAAAATGAAATCCTGATCATCCTATCCGGGATAATTTTCCTTGGTTTTATAGGTGAAATAGCCTTTAGAAAGAAGAGAATTCCGGATATGCTTCTCCTTTTATTAATAGGTATCCTGATTCATTATTCCGGCATTATAGCTCTGAAATATCTTTTGGTTTTGAGGGAGTTCGTGGGACTTTTTGGAACCATAGCCCTTATACTCATAGTATTTGGGGGTCTTCTTAGAATTAATTTCACTAATTCCGAAGGGGTTATTTCAAAGGGAGTAACGGTGGCAACTGTTGATGTTCTGTTCATAATTGCAACATTAACTCCTGTTTTATATTTCCTTTTCAACATACCTCTCCTGGAGAGCGTACTTATTTCAGCCATTCTGAGCGAGACATCTGTAACATTTATCACTCCGCTTATAGAACGGGTGAAAATTGACGAAAATATCAGAAATATGGTAAAGATTGAGACAATTTTCAACAGCGTTCTTAATATCATAGCTGTCCTGCTCATAATTGATATCATAAACAACTACTCCTCTGTTATAGGTATAGCAAGCAATCTTTTCGCAAGTATATCAGAGGGCATTGTGCTTGGAGGAGTTGTAGGGCTTGTCTGGCTCATAACATTGAAACAGGCCATAACTCCGCATTACTACATGGTGACAGTGGCCATCCTATTCCTGTTATGGGGCCTGTCCGATTACCTCAATGCTTCACCCATTCTTTCAATATTCACATTTTCAGTGATAATATCAAGTTCAGGCCAGATATCAAAATTGATTAAAATAGCTGGAGAGGTCGATACTGAAAAGCTGACAATGTTCAATGACGAGATTTCATTTTTTGTCCTTTCATTCTTCTATGTATACATAGGGACGTTCGTGAATATTTTCGACATAAAATCCCTTATTTTTGCTGCAATAGTCACACTCACCTTAGCTGCTTTAAGATATGCGGAGATTTATTCAGTCGATGGTATAACAAAATGGATGGGGAGCTACAGGAATATAGTGTCTTCATTTTCCCTGAGGGGTTCAACTGTTGTCGTGCTCCTTGGTGTTCTGCTGTCCCTTGATCCTACCCTGTTCAACACCTACTCCAATACAATTTTCTATATTGTAATACTCAGCATTCTGTTAGGATCCGGATTGTTCTCAGTACATTCAAGGCATCTGGAGGAGAAAAAATGATTAAATACCCCTTCACCATTACGTATTGGTTGACGGCCATAGCGACGGGGAAACACCCGGTCTCATTTCGAACCCGAAGGTTAAGCCCGTCCACGTTCCGCACGCGTACTGTGTTCCGCGAGGGCACGGGAAATGCGGATCGCTGTCTCCACTTAAAAATTAATTAACTCATTATTCATACGAGATACAATGAAGGAAACTGTTCTTGCCTTTGATGTTGATGGTGTCCTTTTAAGCTCAAAGAGCAGCTGGTCAACCATTCACAGTTACTTTGGAGTGAACAATGGTGATTCCCTGAAACTTTACATTGAAAATAAAATTAGTTATGAGGAATTTGTCAGGCGTGATGTAAATCTCTGGCTCCAAAAAATGGGGAAGATCCGTGACATCGATTTCCTCAATATAAGCAGGAATGTTATTCCAAATCCAAATCATGAAATACTATCGGAATTTCTCAGGAATTTCAGAGGAAAAAAGATTGCAATTTCAGGAGGGGTTGACGTCATTGTCAATAGAATCAGAGATTTTTATCCAATTGATGAAGTGCATTCCAACAAATTGATTTTTATGGATGGGTATCTTGTGGGAGGAAGGGCATATGTTGAACCCTCCCAGAAGGGAAGGATTCTGAGAAGTTATGAAGGCAAGAAAATTTCCGTTGGTGATTCCTCCTGGGACAGGGATATGTTTTCAAATTCAGATTATTCCATTTTGTTCAACTCAGAAGAAGACATTGATGGCGTTGACATCATAATAAGGAACAATGATCTCGGTGCTCTTGCAAGAGCCCTTAACGATCTGCTATGAATGAAAGAATTTCAACAGGGATTCTAAGGCTTGATGAATGTCTTGGCGGTGGTATTGAGACAGGGATAATAACGGAAATATATGGAGAAGCAGGAACAGGCAAAACAAATTTCTGTCTTTTCATGGCAATAAATTCAGCGAGAAATGGAACTGTCATTTATATAGACTCGGAAGGGGTTTCAGGCGAGAGAATAGCACAGATTACTGAGGATCAGAATGTACTTTCAAACATCAAATTCTTCAGAATCAGAAGCTACGACGAGCAGCTTGAAACAGTGACGAAAATAGCAAATCTATCCCAGGTCATTCCTGACATAAGGATGATTATTTTTGATACAATAACCGCACATTACAGGGCTGAGAGGGATAAGAGGGCTGAATTGAGAAAGAGGTATGGGAATACATTGACATACCAAATTGAGATGCTCAACAACCTGGCAATGAGTTTAAATATATCGATCATAATTGTGAACCAGGTTTACACAGAAAAGGATTCAAGCAATGTCCTTCCCGTCGGTGGTTCTGGTTTGGCCCATACTGCAAAGGCCATATTCAAAATAGAGAAAACTGGTTCGGGAAGGAGGGATATAGTTGTTATGAAGCACAGGAGCCTCCCGGAACAGAGGAGATGCTCTTTCTCTATAACTGAAAAAGGTATTGAATAAATTTAATACCGTAAAATAATTGATTATCAGCTATGGGAGTAGATATATCCTCGCTGCTTCAACCTAAGGAAATAGATCTGAAGACGCTTAATGGAAGGATGGTTGGAGTAGATGCTTTCAACGTCATTTACCAGTTTCTCAGCAATATCAGGGAATACGATGGAAGCCCTCTGAAGGATAATTCGGGAAACATTACATCACATTTATCAGGTCTTTTTTACAGGAGCGTCAGTCTTCTGGAAAGCGGGATTATCCTTGTCTATGTTTTTGACGGAAAGCCTCATCCCCTGAAGGATAAGACAATAAAGGAGAGGATTGCACTGAAGGAAAAGGCTGAGGAGGAGTACAGGGCATCACTTGCAATGGGCGATGTTGAGAGGGCAAAGAGCTTCGCCTCAAGAACATCCAGGCTTACGAAGGAAATGGTTGATGAATCCAAGGAACTGCTCAATGCACTCGGAATACCAACAATAGATTCACCATCAGAGGGGGAGGCGGAAGCATCGTTTCTTTCCCAGAGGGGGCGTGTTTATTCAGTTGTTTCCCAGGACTATGATTCCCTCTTATTCGGTGCTCCAAGGCTCATAAGAAATCTCACCATAACAGGGAAAAGAAGGAATGCAAGAACTGGCAGGTCACAGGACGTATCGCCTGAAATGATAGACCTTACGGAGACTCTTCGCTCCCTTTCAATAACAAGGGAACAGCTGATAGATATGGGAATACTCATAGGCACTGACTTCAACGAAGGGATAAAGGGAATAGGCCCGAAGAAAGCGCTTCAGCTGATAAGGAAATATGGTTCATTGAAGAATATTCCTGACATTAAAATAGAATATTATGAGGAAATAAAACAGATATTCCTCAATCCTGACGTTTTAGATCCCGGCAATATTTCCATTCCAGAGCTTGATGAGAACATAGTCATGGAAATACTTGTTTCCAGGCACAATTTCTCTGTTGAAAGAGTGAAGTCAGCGTTATCAAGGCTCAGGGACATTAAAAAATCGGGGGTGCAGAGAAGCATTGATTCATTCTTCTAGCATTTATATAGCCATAGAAGGCATTGATGGAACGGGAAAGACAAATGTGACAAATCATATCTCTGAAAAATTCAATTTCATAAAGATACAGGAACCTTCAGCTGATGAGATTGGAAAAATAATCGTAGGAAAAGAATGGGATGCTCTAACAGATTTCTTCCTTTTCATGGCTGACAGGTCAAATTTTCTGAAGAACCTTGATCCTGCCAGGAACTATGTATCAGATAGGTCACTCTATTCAAGCTATGCATATCAGGGCGTATACCTGTCAAAGAGATTCCCTTCCTATGATGAGTATTTCAACTTCTTTATTCAGGTGCAGAACCTTCTTCCGAGAGTTCCTGATTTCGTGTTTGTGCTTTATTCAGATGTGGACATTGCTATTGACAGGATAGGAAAGAGAGGATCATTTTCCAGATTTGAGAAGAGGGAATTCCTTGATAATGTGCAGCAGATGTATTTCCGGCTCAAGGGAAGGTTGAAGAATATAAAATTTATAGATTCCAACTGTTCTCTTGATTATCTTTTTGTTTCAATTGACAGGGAGATTAAAGAGTTGTTACAACAGGACCGTCCTCTCTGAGGTATATGGTATGCTCTGTCTGTGAGACCATTTCTCCCTTATTTTCCTTGAGTACAGGGTAAAAGTAAAGGTATTTCTTCTTCTCTGATTCCTTCGCAATCTCCTCATAATTGCTGAAATGCCTTGCAAGATCCCTCATGGAAAATGGAAGACCCCTCGAAAATTTATGTATCTCTCTGAGATATTCCATGGATTCATTCTTAAGGGAAAGCATTATGTTCCCGAATTCAAGACCCCTGACCCTGCCTCTACCAGTCGTTGCGAATGGTTCTATTGCAAATGCCATTCCTGGGTACAGCTTGACCCTTGAACCATCATCATAATTTGGAAATGAAGTGCCTGCGTGAAGAAGGTACTTTTCAAGGGTATGCCCAGTAAGATTGTATACTGGATTGTATCCATATCTCCTGATTGTTGCCTCTATTTCCCTCCCTATTTCTGATGTCATTGCACCTATCTTCACCTTTTTAATAGCGTTATTCAAAGCTTCCTCTGATGCTTTTATAAGGTTTGACCAGTTATTTGTCGATACTTCCTTGGTCACTGCGGTATCCGCTATGAACCCGTTTATCTCTGCTCCAAGATCAAGTTTAACCAGGTCTCCCTGGTGGAATACCAGATCACTGCCAGGGGATGGAGTGAAATGGGCCGCCTCATTATTGATTGATAAATTGACTGGGAATGCTATCTGTGCACCACTTTTCCTTATAAGATCCTCTGCGTATTCTGCAACGTCAAGAAGCTTCACATTTTCCTCTATCATCCTGTAACCCTCTTTTCTGGCCATCGAGGCTATTTTACCTGCCTGAACATAATCATCATATTCCATTTTCAGCACCCCTAATTTCTCTTATCGATATTGAACCTTCCCTTATCAATGTCTTGGTGGTGTAATCATAGATGGTGGAAGGTAAACCCTTTAATATGCCTCCGTCCACATAAAGCGATATTTTATCTCCGAACTGTGCTATTATTTCCTTGAGATCTGAAGACAATTTGAATCCCCTTATATTGGCACCTATGAGTGTGACTGGACCTATTTCCCTTGCAACTTCCCTTATAAGGTTGTTGGATGAGATCCTCGCTGCAATTTTCCTGTTGACTACCCAGTGTCCATCTGTCTTCGCATTAAGTATGAGAGTCAGTGGTCCAGGCATGAGCTTTTTCACAATGTCTTTCGCCCCCTGATCCATTGCACAGAATCTCTCCATGTCCCTCAGACCGTAGAATCCAATTGGGCTAGCAGTGTTCATCTTCATATTCTTCAGGGAATAAACCTGATCAAAGAGATTCTTATCCATTATGGGAGCCACTATGGCATAAAGCGTTTCCGTCGGCATAACCACTGGGCCCTTTTTAACGTGATCTATGATCTTTGGCAGATTCTTCATGTCTTCCTTTATGATTTGCACTCTTTAGTATCCACTGTACTTATAAAAAGAATTTTGATTCCTTGTCTCCCTTATACATTCACTCAAATGTGGAAAAACAGAACTATTCCTGTAAGTATATACTGTATTGCAAAGCCAGCTACAAGGACACCGAAAACTCTTGTGAGTGCCCTTGCCCCCTTCTCCTTTATCAGGTCATAGATGTAAAAACTTGACGCAAATAGAATGTACGTAACTAAAGAGACAAGCACAATACTCAGGGTAACGTAAATCCAGTTGTAATCATGCATCAGTATTATTACAAGGGATATTGCACCGGGACCTGCAAGAAGAGGTGTTCCAAGTGGAACTATACCCATGTCTTTACCCTGTTCACTCTGTGTATTCTTCCTTCTGCCTCCGGATGGTTTATCACCTTCAGTAACCATCTCGACACTCGTCAACAGTATAAGGATTCCTCCCGCAATTTCAAGTGCTGCAATTGAAATTCCGAAGTAAAGCAGAATGTAATATCCCAAAAATGCAAAGAATATCAGAATCAGGAAGCTGGTCAAGGAAGCATCGTTCACTATTCTCCGCCTCTCATATTTTGAAGCATTTCTTGCGTAACCTATGAACATAATCATTGCTGCGAATGGATCCACCACGACGAATAGTGGAATGAATATGTGAAGGAATGTAGTAACAACGTCCATATTCTTGACCTGTTTTTTCTATATATTTATCTCCAATTTAAATTGCTTGTTTCACTAAGAAAAATAGTTAAAATAGTTATGCCTTTTCCATACGTGCTAACTTTGGTCAGATACTCTGAGATAGGTACTAAGGGTGATAACAGGGGTTTCTTTGAAGAACTTCTGGCAAGGAATATAATGGCGAAGCTGAATGAGTTTGGAATCGAAGCCAAGATAGAGATTGAGCAGACAAGACTCATAATTGATACACCTGTTGATATAAGCTCAATCCTTTCAACAGTGTTCGGTATAGCATCTTTCTCAGTGGCTGAGAGGGTAAACAGCACCACAAAAGATATAGAGGAAAGAATTTCTGATATTAGGATAAATGGAACCTTCAGAGTTTCCGTGAACCGAAGGTACAAGGAATTTCCTTATACTTCGCAGGATTACTCGTCTAGGCTTGGTGAAATTATTCTGAGTAATAATCCTGAAGCCAGGGTTGACCTTCATAATTATGAATTCAATATTGGGGTCGATATTGGGAGGGAACATACATATATATACACTAAAAGTCAGGAGGGCCCTGGAGGCATACCAGTCCGTACTCAGGGGAGGGGCGTTGTATTGATATCAGGCGGAATAGATTCACCTGTGGCAGCATACATGATGCTCAAGAGGGGAATGGAGATAAGTCTCATACATTACTTCCAGAGTGCCAGACTCCTAGAAAAGGTGTTCAGGAACAAGGAGCTATTGGAAAAGTACAGCCCCTATCCAATTGAAATCAAGATAATGGACCACCGCAAGCTCCTTGGTCCCACTGTCCTGAAGCTTAGGGAGAAGGGGGAAGAGAAGTGGACCTGCATATTCTGCAAGAGAATCATGTATGAAGAAGCACAGAAATATGCAGAGGAGATAGGGGCGAAGGCAATTGTGACCGGAGAGAACCTGGGGCAGGTAGCATCGCAGACCTTAGATAATTTAAATACCATAGAAGAAAAGATCACTATCCCTGTCTTCAGACCACTGATTGGCTTTGATAAGATAGAGATTGAAAGGATGTCTGAGAAAATAGGTGCATTTGATATTTTCCTCTCGATACCATCATCCTGTGACTGTTATTTCCTTCCATCGAGACCAAGGACAAGGAGCAAGATAGAAGACCTTAAAATTATAGAAAATGATATGTGGAGCGAGAATTGAATGATAAGTTCCATAAGACTGTATTTTTTTGGGACTGGAGGTTCCTGGCCAACGCAGTTCAGGAATACTGCATCAATAGGGATAAGACTGGGAGATGAGGCTATACTCTTTGATTGCGGCGAGGGGACGCAGACAAGAATCATGAAGAGTTCCCTTTCTATAATGAAGATAAAGAGAATTTTCATAACACATTTCCACGGGGACCATTTCCTTGGCCTTCCGGGGCTAATACAAACCATGAGCCTGTACGGAAGGGAGGAACCATTGGAAATATATGGACCGTCGGGAGCTTCCATAATAGTATCTGATTTGCTGTCGCTGGGTTATTATTCATTGAGCTTTGATATATCGATTAAAGAGATGGGTGATGGTACGATCATAGATTTCGGTGAGTATACAGTACAGTCATTCCGTGCAAGTCACCCTGTCCCGGCTCTGTCTTTCACACTCAAGGAAAAGGATTCATTCAGGTTTGATGAGAAAAAAATAGAGGAGAACAATGTCCCCAGAAAATTGTTGGAAAAAATAAGAAAATTTGGAGAGATTAATTTCAATAACAGGATTATCAGGATACAGGACCTATCATCGGACATAAGGAAGGGAAGAAAAATATCCTATTCAGGAGATACCAGGAAGGATCCCCATCTCATTGATCTTTTCAGGGATTCGACTGTTCTCATTCATGAGGCCACGGGTGATATGAGCCTTTCAGATAAGGTCAGATCTTACGGTCATTCCACTGGCAAGGATGCCGCTGAACAGGCTCTGCTCTCAAATTCAAAGAAGCTTATTCTGATTCATTTCAGTCCAAGGTACAATGATATAAAACCAATTCTTTCGGAGGCAAAGAATATTTTCGATAATACTGAAACGGCTGAGGATCTGATGGAGATGGAAGTGAAACTCAGTGAAGTTTGAAATAAACATCTATGATGAATTTTACAAACTCCTGGAACAAGTTCCAGAAGGATCTGTGACTACTTATGGTGATATTGCAACTGCCCTAGGAGATATTATAGCCTCAAGGGCAGTTGGACAGATGCTATCTGGCAATAAGGACCCTTCAAGATACCCGTGCCACAGGGTAGTGAGCTCTGATGGAAGCCTTGGAGGGTTCACACACCCATCGGGGATAGAGGAAAAAATAAGACGCTTAAAAATGGAAGGAGTGAATGTCGTAAAAGGTAAAATAGAAAATTTCAACGAAAAAAGATTCAGAGAGTTCAAAACAGATTTTCCACTCCAAAAATACAGGGACTGGAGTAATGAACTTAAAATTGATGAAAACGATGATAGACCTGAATGTTTGAGAGCTTTAGATATTTCATATTATGGCGAAACAGGAGTGGGAGTAGGAGTCACATTCAGAGAAGGAATTGAATTCCAGGTAGTGGTTAAAGATGTAAAATCTCCCTATATTCCTAATTACCTTTACCTCAGAGAGGGTGAAATATACGAGTCACTCGTTGAAAAAGATTGCATCAACATTATAGATGGAAATGGAATCCTCCACAGGGACAGGAAGGGAGTTGCCACTGTTGTGGGAATAGTGAAAAGCGTTTCCACCATTGGCATGGCAAAAAGATTGCTTACTGGAGTCATCAGGGAGAATAGAGTGTATGATGGCAGTGAAGAACTGGCAAGAATATTTAAAAAATATATAATATCAAAGGGAAATAGGATAAATTATGATTATGCATTAAGAAAAATAACTGAAAGCAACTATTTTCCTCACACCACTTACCCTGATAGGCTAAGCAGGAGGTACAGGGATGAAATACTGCCTGCTGAATATAGCATATGATGATTCATTCCATGGTTTTCAGATACAGCCCGGAGTCAGGACTGTCCAGGGTGAAATACTAAATGCCCTGAAGCCAATTGGGATAAATAAGATTGTGGTATCCTCCAGAACAGATTCTGGGGTCAGAGCTAGCTCCAATATAATAGAGTTGAAAACTGAAGACTGCCTAAAGGTCTGCAGGATAGTTGACACAATTGAGGGGATATACGTCAAGGGCTACAGAGAGAGCGATGAATACATAAAATTGAGGGGGAAAGTTATAAAGCACTATTTATACATTCATCCTGAACCTCTGGATAAAATACAGCTTGAAAAAACGATAGGTGAATTCATGTCTTCAGATTACTCCTTATTTTCCAGGGAGCCTGAGAGGAAGGTGATTCTTGATAAAATATCGTTCAGTATATTTCACTCATATTCCGCCTTTATCTTCATTGGTAGATCTTTTTCCTGGAATTTTGTGAGGATATCCGCTGAGAATATCATAAAGAGAAGCAAGGGAGAGATTGATGCTGAGGAATGGTCAGATCTTTTGCAGGGTAAGGGGAAGTTCAGATTCAAGGGAAAGGCTGAGAACTTGATACTTTTCAGAACAGATTTTGATTCCGGAATGACTGATTACAAATCACGTAAATTGGATTACCTCAGACAGAAAGAAATACTAACTCTTTACTGGTTAAATGGAATTGGCATAGACATTGATTCAATTTCACCTAAGTTCTGAAATTAGTTGACATTATTGCTATAGCATTATCCTCTATTTTTCACTATAAATCCTGAATCTTTAAACAGGGGGTTTCAATCAACATTCCACTTGTGATTTCATTACAATTTTTCCTGAACATTTTCTCATTTGCCCGGCTGGAAAATAAAGGCCAGATCGTCTGCAGGGTTAATTATAGCCAATCCCCTTTCATTCGCAAAATCTTTAGGTGCATCGGTCCAGTCATAATTGTCTACCATGATAAGATAATTCTTTGAAAGTTTTGGCCATACAGAATTAAGTTCGAACATTATATTATTGTATGTATGTTCAGAATCGTGAAAGAATACGTCAACTTTTTCAATACTTCTCAGAACTTCATCAATTTTCTCTTGAGATTTTCCCCTGACTAGTTTGAAATTTGTTTTTAAGGCCGCAGGAATTGCAAATCCAATTTCCTTATCTCCCTTTCCATAGGGAATGCCTGGATCTATGCTTATCAACATTCCTCTTTTATTGATTGCGGAGAGTATCGCTGTTGTTGATACCCCCGGGCCAACTCCCGTTTCTATGACGACAGATGGATTATAAAAATTTATAACAGTGAAAATTACCCTTATCTCATCCTCTGAAATCTGCCAGTAGTCATTTCCGGCAGTCATGCGTTCGCAGTATTCTACAATGTCATTGCTTTCACTTATTGTTTTCTCTATCTCTTGTTTCTCAATATTCTTATCCTTTAAAAATTTCCAAAAATCATTTTTAATCAATGCATATTTCAATCAATGAATGTATTAATTCCTTTTGTCATTTTTCTTTCAATTTGACTCTGAACAAAAAGTATTATGAAAGTGGTGAATCATTCGTTGGTAATTTTTCATTGCATTGAATCAAATGCTGAAGGGTAGGTGGGGATTCGAACCCCAATAAAACGGGATCTGCAGTCCCGCGCATAGCCGCTCTGCCACCTACCCTTATTGGAGGTTATCAATTACATCATTATGATTTTTACTGAAATTTATTGCGATCTGCTTAGCCCTTTCCCTGTTATGCCTGGCATAACTAATAAACCTGTTCATGAAGTCCAGATTATGGATTGTTACAAGGTACTGGAATGAAGGGTCCTCATTCTTCAGCAGTTCCCTCAGGGCTGATTTGGAGTAAAATCTGCAGGTTTCGCATTCACAACCATTTTCAATAGGAGAAAAATCCATTGAGAATTTTGAATTCTTTAAATTAACTGGCCCATATTCAGTGAGAGCGTAGCCGTGCCTTGCATTTCTTGTCGGATAGGTAGAGTCAAAGATATCTATACCCATTCCTGAATACTGATATATTGAAACAGGATCCCCCACCCCCATGAGATATTTTGGAAACTCTGACGGGATGAGACTCACTGTCTTTTCCAGCATCCTGTCAGTCAATTCCTTTGGTTCACCTATTTTCAGGCCACCAATTGCAAAACCATCAAAATCAAGTGACAGCATAAGGGATGCACTTTCTTTCCTGAGTTCATAATCAAATCCCCCCTGTATTATACCGAATCTCTTCTGCCCGGGAACTTTCATAGATGAGAATACCTTACCCCATTCATAAGTTCTTCTTACAGATATTTTATATCTTATTTCTTCAGCCCCGTAAGGAGGACAGTCATCAAGCATCATTGCAACATCGCTCCTTATCCTCTTCTGAATATCTGAGCTTATTTCAGGTGTTACCTTCATCGAGTTCCCGCTTTTCTTATCCTGGAATAGAATGCCGCTATCATCAATCTTAACTAGTTCCTCCCTCAAAATCTGGAATCCACCTGAATCAGTGAAATAACTGCCATTGAATCCTGTGAAACCATTGATGCCTCCCCTTTCTTCGAGCTTATCAAGTCCAGGAGTCAGGGCAAGATGCATAGAATTAGATATCATAGCCTTTATTCCCATATCATTGATTTTGTACATCGGGACTGCCTTCACAAACCCCCTCGTTGCCACTGGTAAAAAAATTGGTAACTCAAGAGACCCATGTGCAGTATCTAATTCCCTTCCTGATTTATTTTCCATCTTTCTCTTATAATTTTTTAATAGAATACTCTTATGCACTCGTTACCAAAGAAAAAAATTAATTTTGAAAGGTATAATTATTCGTTCAAGGACGATATTATATCAGAATAGCAAAGTTCACAGTAATACTTCCCCGCCCTGTATACCAGATTATTTGAATATTCATGGCATCTGTCGCATATCCCATGAAGTCCTGCAATTAATTGATAGTTCTTGTCACTTGAAATCTCCCTTGTTATTTCAATGAGACCGGGAGAGATCCTCACTATATCATTTTCTGTCAGTATTCCTATTATATTGTCTCCCTTTTTAACAGGTAATCTCCTTATCTTATTCTTCCACATCAGTTCAGCCGCAAGCTCAAGTGGCGTATCATCATTAACTGTCACGAGAGGAGAGCTCATTATTTCTCCAAGAGTTACTTTAGATGGATCAAGACCTTTACTTACTATTTTAGTTACGAGGTCCCTCTCTGTCACTATACCCTTAACAATATTGTCCTTAATAATGAGGATTGAGCTGATTCCCTTGTCACGCATTATTTGTGCGCCCTTTATTACTGATTCCTGTGAATACTCTGAAATAGGATTTCTGGACATTACATCCCTTGCAACTATGCTGCTCATTTGCTGACCTCCAGAATCTTCTCCCCATTTTCCACTATAACCATTGGCCTAGAAACTTTTGAAAGCTTTTCAATCTTTTCTATTCTTTCTTTCATGTAATCCATGAGCTTATCCCTATCCCCCTTCCCGTATTCAAGCATTTTCTTGGCGGTGAGATAAAGATAGGATTCAGTCTTTATTTTGAAAGATGTGTCAGGATTCAACTCTTCAACTTTGATGATGTTCATTGTCATTATAACTCATATTTAGAATAAAAATTTATCTGAAATTATTGAGAAAATATATAGATTTAATTTGCATAATTATTTTAATGATTTACATAGGTTGCTCTGGATTCTATTATTCTGATTGGATAGGAAGATTCTACCCTAAAACCATGAGGGCTGATGAATATTTGCGTTATTATTCACAGCATTTCAATACTGTTGAGATCAACACCACTTTCTACAGCTATCCTGATAAAGGGATGATTGACAGATGGATAGAACAATTCGCAGGCACTGAAAATTTTTCATTCTCATTTAAATTCCCCAAACAGGTCACCCATGGAAGTGCTGGGATTAACAGCGAGGCTATTGATATTGCAGTTGAATTTGAAAATGATGTCCTTTCAAAATTCAAAGAAAATAAATTGCTCGGGGCAGGTTTGATCCAGTTTTCCCCTTTCTTTGAACCTAACAGGGTAAACGACTGGAAGGATAAATTATCTTTACTTTTAGAGGCACTAAAGCCAAGGGAATTCAAAATAGCAGTGGAACTAAGGAACAGGAATTTTCTCCTTAAAGAATATTATTTAGAACTTTCAGACTTGATAGAGAATGGAGGAATTTCAATGGTTACTGTTGACTCCCCAGGATTTCCCTTCTTGGTTATGGATAACCTAAGATTTCATTATATAAGGTTACACGGGAGAAATACTGATCTCTGGTATGGACAAACTCCTACTGATGGAAGATTGAACAAGTATGATTACCTATATTCAGAAAATCAGCTGAAGGGTATAAAGGAAAAAATCAAAAATTTGAAAAATGATATTTTCATTTATTTCAATAATCACGCACAGTCAAAAGCCGCACTCAATGCCCTTCAGTTTTCCCAGCTTCTGGGATTGAGAATTAATTCACAATCTGATCAGAAATCTTTAATTGACTATTAATATCAATTTACTATTTAGATTCAATGCATCCGTTTGAATATATGGAGAAAAGAACAAGGGAAAAAATAGATCCTATTATAAGGAAATACGGTATTGAAGATAAAATTAGAATTTATAAGGCACCCAAAAATTTCGGTGATTTGACAATTGATTTGCAAAAGGCTCCTGTTTATATTGACGCTGGAGAGATAGAAGCACTTTCTGATGAGGAGATGTCTTTTAAAAAAGTCAATAAATTCATCAATGTGAAATACAATGATAATAAGCTTTCTCACATGATCCTAAAAACTGCACTTGACGGTACCCTTTTCAGCTTCAGCGCTAAAAATATGAAAGTTTTAGTGGAGCATACAAGTGCCAATCCGACTGGCCCGCTTCATGTGGGAAGGGTAAGGAATTCCATAATCGGGGATACCATTTACAGGATTTATAAGAAATACGGGTATGATGTGAAATCTGAATATTATGTCAATGATATAGGTACTCAGGTTGAAGCCCTCCTGCTTGGGACAGAGCTATACGGGGAAGAAAATTATACAGAATCATACAGGAAATATTACGAGGAGATAGATTTACATAAAAATGAAATAGAAAGGAACATGAAAATGGCAGAGTCAGGTGACAGGGAATTTATTCTTGCATCAAGAAAGAAACTTGAAAGGTTCCTCGGTGATGTGCTGACTGACCTAAAAAATCTCAACATTTCATTTGATTCGTTCGTCTGGGAAAGTGATTTCATAACAAATGGCGAAGTGAAGAGTGTAGTTCAAATGTTATCCCCGTACCTGATGGATGAGGGTGGAGCGAAATACATACCTGTTGGTGATGGAAAAATATTCCTGATACGCTCAAATGGCACTACCCTGTATTTTACAAGGGATGTAGCATATCACATACAGAAATCAAAGAAATTTGACATTTCTATAGATGTGCTGGGGGAGGATCACAAGGAGCACTTTAAAAATCTAATGTATGTGCTGAATTTAATTTCTATCAAGAACATAGAGCCCATCTTCTATTCTTACGTCGTAACCAAGGAAGGAAAAATGAGCACGAGAAGAGGGAATGTCATATATGTACGCGAGATGATCCAGGAATCCATTGAAAGGGCAAAGGCTGAGGTTACCAAGAGAAGACAGGATATTTCACAGGAAGAAATCAATGATATCTCTTTCAAAATAGGTACTGCATCTGTAAGATTCAACATAATAAAATATTCGCCTGAAAAGCCTATAACCTTCGACTGGGAAGAGGCCCTCAACTTTGATGGAGAGGCAGCCCCCTTCGTTATGTATTCATATGCAAGGGCAGTTTCCATACTGAAAAAGGTTAATGAAATTCAAGCTCCATCGAAAGAAAATATTGAACCGATGGAAGCTGGATTACTGCGGGAGATAGGAAGATTTCCAGATGTTATAAGGGACGCAGCGGAGCATAAGAGACCTGATAGAGTAGCGAAGTATTCTTATGAACTTGCATCGGTATTCAACCAATTTTACAGGGATTGCCCGGTTCTTGATGATAAAGTGAACATGGGTAAGAGGGTATCCATAATCAAAGCATTCATTTCAACAATGGAAGAAACCTTAGATCTGTTGGGAATAAAAGCTTCAGATAAAATTTAAAATTAAAAAAAATTAATTTATTTTAATTGTTTCTTCTGTTCCTTCTTTTCCTTTGGTGCCTTTCTCCTTATTGCAAAATCATAATACAGGAATGACAGGACTCCTATTGCAACTATGATTCCGCCAATAAGAGCTGGCAGCTTCCATGGAGCCTGTGCGACTGAAATAGCCTTTGTAACTTTGATATTTGTGTTAAAGAATGATGGCTGATTCTTTGCGTAAACAGAGACTACCATTGTGTATTGGCCAGAGCTTGGTGGTGTTATTGTTATTGTTTCATTTACTGTCTGCCCTGTTGCTAGATTTGTGAATGTCACATTCTTTATAATTTTACCATTCAGAGTCACATTTACGAAATATTGTGTGGCATTTTGCAGACCAACATTCTTAAGTTCAAGTTTGAGCACTGCCGAGGAACCTTCGGTGTAAGAACTTGGATAGGTCACGTTCAATATTTCAACCTCAGGCGCTACTGCACTCACGAATATACTGACAGTATCATTTCCCTTGTTGCCGGATTGATCTGTAACCTGGAGATTTATTTTGAAAGTACCATATTGTATGAATGATACTTCAAGTGTTGAATTGTTTGATGAAGATTGTACAATATTGTAAGCCACATTTACCTTAGCCTTTGTTCCATTTGAATAGTATATAGACCAGTTGTAAGATACCAGATAACCTCCATTCGGGGCAAAGGACTTGGATCCATTCAATATCAAATCCTGGTATTCCTGTGCGCTTGTAACTACCTTTCCAGATGAATTCATAACCTGGAACGAGGCAATTGGTGGTGTTGTATCATTTACGTGAACCTGGAATACTATTGAAATAGAATTGCCTGCAGCATTCTTGACGGTCACATTAGCGTACACGAACTTTCCATTGAATGTGGGTTTTATGAAAGCATATGAAACATTGTAGCCTGTTTTTGCTGAGCCAGAGATATTCCAGTTAAGGACAAGAGGCAATTTTGTATTCATTCCATTTGACAGGAGATCTTTTGAATTCAATGCATTGAAGTAAACTGGCACGGACTGGTTCACCCATAAGGTATAGGTGTTGGAAGCTGTGGTGTTAACGGTCATTACATTCTTTCCGTTCTGGACTACTGCAAGGTTGAACTGTGGTGTCTGTGCATCGCTTATAACCGTGAATGTTGTCTGATTTGTATTTCCTCCTACATCAGTTACAGAAAGCGATACCTGATATGTTCCTGGTAACAGAGAGACGTTTGCTGTATAGCTGTTTGATGTTATTCCATTTCCAAAGTTCCAGAAGAAACTCATTTGCTGATAGTTATCTATTCCAAGTACATTATCGAATACTGCATTGCTTGCGTTGAATAGAACTGCCTTGTTTGCAGGAACTATAACAGTGTAATTGCTTATGCTGTTATTCAAAACTGTTGACTCAAAATATCCATTCCAATTAACATTCAGTTCTGTTGGATTAACTGTTGGTTTTACCTTCTGGTCAATCTTCAATGAGAGGAATCCATTGAACGAGCTGTTTGATACTTTAATCACATTTGAGAAACCAGTTACCTGGGCAATTGAACTGTTGACAATGTTTGCCCTTTCATAACTCGAAGGTATGTTTATGAAATATTCATGTGAAACAAATGCACCCGATGCACCGTTTTGATTTACATAAAGCTGCATCTGGTTATCCTGTGAAGCCTTTACTGCCTGTTGTTGATAGGATACAGTATAACTGAATGCATATTGCAGATTTGTTCCGTTAAAGGTTTGAACAAGAGTTGATGTTGCAAATGAATAATTATAGGCATATCCATTGAATAAAACAGTATTTACTGTTGTCTCAGGTATTGAATAGTTAAGAATTTCCCATAACCCTCCTTGAGAAAGACCAAGGAGTTTCATCTGGTTGTAAAGAGAACCAGCGTTTGAATAGGGCAAAGTCATTAATATTGTTGAATTTGTTATGGTTATATTTGATTGAACTGTTAAACCATTGAAATTATTGGTGAATGTTATCGAAGTCACTTGATTTGAGTAAGAAGGTGAAAGAGTAACCTGTTTGAATGTGGTCGTACCTGATGTGACAGTTGCAGATATTGATTGAGGGTAATAACCGTTTGAGGATATAACAAAATTGTATTGCCCATTAGGCAGAGTTACGAAGAAGTATCCGTTTGAGAAAACATCAGACCCCAAAAGCTCTCCATTTTGATATATGGATACTTCAATATTATTTAGATGAGAACCTGCTGAGTTAATCACATCACCAACAATTGCTGCGGCAGATGAAAGTGATACGTTGACGCTGTTATTTCCAACGGAGGCATAAACCACCATGTTGTAGACTGCATTAGAAGCGTTGTAATACTTCACATAAAGAGTCTGCTGGGCTGCAGTTGTCTTTATCACATAAGTGGAGTTTTCAAGTGTCGCATGTAAATTGAGCCCATTCTGAAGCTGTGAATATACCGAGTTTATCTGGCTGGAACCTGTTACTTTAACATTGAGCTGGGCGTTCACATTCTCATATGAGACTACTGCATTGCTTAACAATGATCCTGAAGGAACTGTATAAACTTTCTGATTTCCGCTCACATTAATATTCAGATTCAGATTGTTGTATATAACATTATTAACTTCCTGACTTGGTATATTTATCACATAATTTCCTGGATAAGCATTAAACGCAACCGTAGGACTTGATACGTTACTATCCAATATAACTCCATTCTCATTCTCTAAATTAACAGTAAGCCCACTTACTGGAAAATGGTTAGTATTAATAACCATAAATGAAAAAGGTACTTCGCTTGTTCCCTGCACCTGACCATAGGCGGTGCTCACGAGTCCTCCTGCAATCAGTACTGCAATGGCTATGAGCGCCAAGGTCTTCCCTGCTTTTTTGTACATCTTATTACTACCTCCATTAGATGAGATGGACTGTTAATTATAATTACTATTAAACCGTTGTTATGGCTTGCTACATTATTAATTGTACAAATATTTTAAGAAATTTATAAAATATAAGTAAGTAAAAATTAAATATTGAAGATAATTACCCTTCCGCGTGAGCAGATTAAGAATCATTGCGATATTCATCTTAATGTTTCTTCTTTTGGCAGCAGTAGGTATGCTAATAGGGTTCTTTGTTGGTAACGGATTGCTCTGGCTGGAATCTTTTCTTGTAATAGCACTTTTGATAAACATGTTTTCGCTTTTCTTTTCCTATAAACTTGTGCTGTGGAGCTATCATGCCAAGGAAATAAAAGAATCAGAGAACCCAAGGTTATTTCAGATAGTGAGAGAGGTTTCGCAGAACGCAAATTTACCTATGCCAAAAATAGCAATAACTCCCATAGATACACCCAATGCTTTTGCAACCGGGAAAAGCAAGAAGAAAGCATATATAGTATTTACTTCTGGAATCCTAAATATGCTTAACGAAAGGGAGTTGAGGGGGGTGGTAGGCCATGAACTTGGTCATATAAAACATAATGACATTCTTGTTGTCACGGTAGCAGCAACGGTGACCTCTGCCCTTATGATTGGTTCACGTATATTCGGATTCAGGGCATTCTTTGATGATAGGCGAGGAGGACAGGACATCTTCCTGATGGTTTTGCTTATACTGGCAGCATTGGGTGCAATGATGCTCCAGCTTGCAATATCAAGACAGAGGGAGCTTCACGCAGACGAGCACAGCGCAAGAGTAAACAACGATGCAGAAGGTTTAATTGCCGCTTTGCAGAAACTTGAGAACTGGAATATGAGGAAACCCATTGAAAACGTCAACCCTGCAACATCAGCTCTCTTCATTGTGAACCCAATGTCAGGCGCCAGAATCAGGAATTTATTCTCAACACATCCGCCAATTCAAAAAAGGATTGAAAATCTCAGGAATCTTAAATTATGAAATTAGAGATACTTCTTCAACTTCAACTTCACTGACGCCATCTATTTTTCTTATTTCATTTTCTATTCTGTCCATCATTCCTTCCTTGTCGTCCATAATTATTATGAGTCTTATTGCCTTTAAACCAAATGCAACCTCTTCTATCTGGCTGTTTCCGAGTGAATATTCACCTTTTACCAGATTTTTAATTAATTTGAGGAGTGCATCTGTATCAACTTCTTCGGACGTTGGCATGACCCTCATTGAGACTGCCACTTTCCCCATTTTATGGCCCCCTGAAGCCACATTTGCTGCACTGATAAGGAACTGAAAGCTCCCTGCAATTATCGCATCTGCTTATTATCTCTTCTCCACAGTTGGGGCATTTAAATGTAGTCGCCCCTTTTTCCTGTAATCCCACTCCACACGAGCTACAAAACTCCAATGTATTGATCTGCATTCATAACGGTATACTTTTACAAATAAAAACTCTGTGAAAATAAATTCATATACCCCAAAATGGATTTTCCTTTCTCTTTATGTTCTTTATTTCCTCCAGAACCATGCTTTCATCCACGCTTAAGTTTTCATCCTTCAGGAGTTTTGCTTCCCTTTCATTCAGATCAGAATAAAGTATATCGCCCTCCTTGATTTGTCTGCCTATGGTTATATCGTCTACAGAGATTGCAACTTCATCTCCCTGTTTGGCCTCCTGAAGAGATTGTTCGCCGGTCCTAATGCTCTTAACTGAACCGATAGGCCTCCCATCCTGCCTCATCAGCGGAGTTTTCACTCTCAAAGTGCCTGCCATAATTCTAACTCCGAAGATAGCTGGCTTTGATATTCTGAATGAATTCCCTGGAAGAAAAATAATCTTCGATGGAAATGTGATTTCCTTCCTTTTATCGTTAATTTCTTTCTGTCTGATTTCCTCTATAACTCTCAATAATTCATCCTTTATTGAATAGATAATATTGCTTTCAACAATTGTGACATTTTCATCCATTACCTGAACCGGGACATTAAAGGCTACCACGATTCTATTTTCAATTTTGGAGTTGGTGGCCGCTTCCGTTAAATCTCTCTTTGAAACAGGTCCAACCTCTGCCTTCTTTATTGGGATGCCAAGTCTGCCCAGTTCATAGACAAGTGCTTCTAAACTTCCCACTGTATCTGCCTTTGTCACTATTCCCTCTTGGTCCAGTTTGAATGACCCTCTTATTGCACCCTCTATTGATTCCTTGACCCTTATCAGGTCCCCTGCTGCCTTTTTGAATGGACTTCCAGGTATCACACCACCCTCACCCTGGAACAGAATTCTAACACCAGAGGCTGCTCTGACTTCATTAACTGATAGAAATCTATCCCGGGGATCCCTGATCTCATCAAGCGGTTTTGGCTTGAACATGCCCTTGACTCTCAGAGCTTTGATACCTGTGAGTGTTCCGACCATGACTGTATCCCCCCTTCTCAGAATTCCATTATAAAGGATGGCATCTGATACCTCTCCCATACCTCTCTCCTCCCTGACCTCCAGTATTGTGCCTTCTGGTGTTTCATCCTCATTCTTAAGCTGATTCTCAAGGAAGCTCTGAGCAAGGCCCGCCAGTATCATCAAAAGGTCAGGTATTCCATATCCGCTCTTTGCTGAGACTGGTACAATAGCTACATTTCTTGTAAAATCTGATATCCTGTCATACCTGTCTGCACTGAATCCCTCCCTGTAAAGCTGTGATGATATCTGGAATATCTTTTCATCTAGCTTCTCTGTTTTAGTGGAATCCATATCCTTTAAGGAAAGGACAAATGAACCTTTCAGTCCGGAAAAACCTTCAATCAGATCGACCTTATTTGCAGCAACAACGAAGGGGGTCTTAAATTTTCTAAGAACCTCTATTGATTCCTTTGTCTGCGGCATCACACCTTCCCTTATATCTATAACCAGTACTGCTATATCCGCAATGGAACCCCCCCTTATCCTTAGACTTGAGAATGATTCATGTCCTGGAGTATCAATAAAAAGTAAACCTGGAATTTTAAAAGTTCTCTTTCCCAGTATATCCTTGCAAATCCTGGTTATTTCATCAATGGGGACTTCGGTAGCCCCTATGTGCTGGGTTATTCCGCCTGCTTCCCTGTTGGCAACTACTCCCCCCCTTATTCTGTCCAGAAGGGAAGTTTTTCCATGATCCACATGTCCCAGAACCCCAACTATGGGCTGCCTTATCCACATTTGAATTCACAACCAACTCTTATCTACCCTTTCATAGTTTATTATTTCGCTGTCTTTGAAAAATATAGGTATCTCATAATTTGCAGATTCCAAAGAATCACTAGCGTGAATCAGATTAAAATCTATGCTTGAGGAGAGATCCCCCCTTATTGTACCTGGTTCAGCCTTGGCTCCATTGGTTGCACCTACAAGTTTTCTTGTTATTTCAATCACGTCTTTCCCTTCAAGAACCATTGCTACTACTGGTCCCGACATTATATAATTTATTAAAGAATTGTAAAATGGTTTTCCCTTGTGAACCGCATAATGTTTCTCCGCCATTTCCTTTGTAACCGAGATCATCTTCAGTGCTGCAATTCTTATACCCTTGTCCTCGAATCTTGAAACAATCTCGCCCACCTTTGATCTCAAAACCCCGTCAGGTTTAATGAGAACTAATGTTTGCATCGGTTTCACCTACTCATTGTTTTCTTTCTTTTCTGAGACTTCTTCAGTGGCCGGTTTAGGCTCTGCTTTTGGTTCAGTTTGACTCTTTGCTGTTTTACTCCTTGATTTCCTTGCCTCGTGCCCTTCCTTTGTCCAGAGAACATCCCTTGCCTCTCTCTTGAGCTTGAGATAGTTCTTTTCGCATTTTGACTTGTCAAAATATAGAATGGAACCATCCTTCCTGATGTACATTTTTCCAGTTCCTGGTTCTATCTTTTCGCCGCAGAATGAACAGTATCTTATTTCCATGGATATCACCTCACTGATAATTTCCTGGCCTCTCTGGCTGTCTCCCTTAGCATCAGGATGTCTCCAACCCTCACTGGCCCCATAACGTTCCTTGTAAGCACTCTCCCCTCATCTTCACCAGCAAGGACCTTGATCTTAACCTGCGTCGCCTCTCCGGCCATTCCTGTTCTACCTATGATTTCAACGACTTCGCATGGAATGGCATCATTTTCGCTCATTTCAGGTCACTCTTCACTTCTTCAGTTCCTTGAATTTCTCTCCCAGTTCATCTAGGAGCTGTTTTCCATTTCCTGGTTCCATTATGGCAATGGCTGCTGAACTTTTCAGCTTAACCTTCTGTCCAAGGTCATCCTTCTTCTGCACATACAGATATGGTATTCCCTTTTCCTCACAAAGCAGAGGGATGTGAAGTACCACTTCTGGCGGTTGAACATCTTCTGCTATTATGACTAATTTAGCCTCTCCTCTCTCTATTACTTTTGTTACCTCGTTTGTTCCCTTTTTTATTTTTCCTGTCTCAGATGCAACTTCAACAAGTTGAAGTGCCTTATTCCTTATTTCTTCGGGCGTTTCAAATTTTACATACGCATTATTTGCCATTTTTATACCTCCTTCACTTTTCGGTCATTGGCTTTGCTATAATTTAAAACGCTATAAATACTTTCACGATACCAAGGTTTCGTTTATCCATGTATTTTTATATAAATTAATATTTTTTATATATTCGTATGTTGAATTGTTTGTTTTGAAATCAATTTTCAAAATATAATTTCCTGCTATCAGTGGTAAAGAATACGTTACATTAGCCCTAATAGATTCATTGATATCTGCAACCTGTAAGTAACCGTTCCCGCCGGATGCATTCAATTTCACTTTAAGCATCAATGGATTTTGATTATAGATATTAACTGTGTTTCCTATGATCATCAGTGTATTAGCATTAGCTGAGATATTCTGGGATAGAGGAATGAGATCATTAATCATCTGATTATTTGCTGATTCCAGGTTGCTGAAATTAAAGGCAATTGAGGGGAAATTTCCCTTAAATTTGTAAATTTCCTCGTATACTGTGAATCCAGTGTACTCTCTCTGGTCGAATGAAACTGATTTTGATATTATGAAATAATTTCCACCAGTGAACTTCTTGATGCTCTCATTATCGAATTTGAAGACTACATAACCATTGCCGATAACCATGCTGAATCTGTGGAGGCCTTCGTGGACGGGGAACCACGTTGCATTATACTTGTATACGATAGTATTGTTGATTATTTCTGTGTAAGAATAGGTCGAGAAAAACAGACCGTCCACTGAAGATATCCCTATCTGATCATAACTGTCATTGCTGTCCCAAACAGACAGAACAACATAGTACTGTATATTCCCGATGTTCTTCCCACCATTGAAATACAATTCTGCACTGACTGAGTTCGTTTTTTTATATGGACCGTTGTAAATTGCACCAACATATATGTGATCAGACTGTGATTTCTTTGCTGGAGGATTATTCAGAAAACCCAGATAGATCAGTCCACTTAGAATCAGTATCAATACTATTATCAATACCCATATTTTCATTGTTTTCCCATTCAATTTTCATTCAATAATTTTTCCTTTCTAATTATATTATTTCTTCATCCACTGATATTTCTTATGCGAATTACCAAATTTAATCTATTTGAATAAAATATTCCTTGCAATGAATAACATAAAAAGGTCAAAGGAATCATCATACGAGGGCCTACAGGATGATATAAAGAATCTGGAGATAGGGGAGATAGATGTTGTTAATTTTGCTTACAGTGAAAGGGATACCGTCATATCAATCACCAGTGAGGAATTCACATCAATTTGCCCTAAAACCGGTCTCCCTGATTTTGCTAAGATCACCATAAATTACATACCTGATGTTAAATTGATAGAACTGAAATCACTGAAACTTTATCTGAATTCTTACAGGAATGTGGGAATTTTTCAGGAGAATGCGGTCAATAAAATTCTTGATGACATAGTGAAATTCTCAGATCCAAAATTTGCAATGGTTATAGGAGAATTCCGGGCAAGAGGAGGCCTTACCAGCAGAATAGTTTCAAGATACGATAAAAGAAAATAATTTCAGTATATACGCCAAATCTTTAAATAAGAATTCAATTACTCCTACGAGTTCCCTATGGAATAGGCTTCGATTAATGAGATGTCCTGGACGACGGGGAACGATAGGGATTTTTGGGCCCCTTGTAGAATTTGGGCGTGTCACCCGGAAATGATAGCAAGGCCAGAAAAAATCCCATATCCCCGGATAGGTCAGAGGATCTGATAATGATTTTCCTTGTTAAATCCGGGGAAAATTAAAAATTAACTCCTTTAATATCCAGTATTTTGAAACCGTACAGATCAAATGTTTTTCTTATCTTTGCAAGGTCCTCATTTCCGTAAATTTTAAGCCTAAGTGATATCTTCTGCTTGCCAACGCATATGTCTGCGCCAAACAGTTCTGAATTCAATTCTTCTACATTCAATTTCATACTGGAGAAAAGGTCCATGGCCTTCCTCAATTCTCCCGGCCTGTTGTCCATAAGAATGGTCATTGTGAATTCCCTTCCAAGGTCTATAAGGTTGTTCTCTATTATTTGCGTCAGCAGGGTCATGTCTACATTCCCTCCTGAGATCAGCGACAGGACCTTTTTACCCTTCACATCTATCTTTCCTGTTGTGATTGCAGCCACGGAAACAGCCCCTGCCGGTTCGGCAACAATCTTTCCTCTTTCAAGAAGAGTGAACATTGCAGATGATATTTCATCGTCCGTGACTGTCACTATCTCATCAACGTATTTCTTTACAATGGAATAAGTCCTTAATGATGGAGATTTTATTGCTATCCCGTCCGCAATCGTGGAGATTGATTCCAGCTTCACAGGTACTCCTTTGATGAAAGATTCCTTCATTGATGCAGCCTTTTCAGATTCAACGCCTATTATTTTTCCCTTGAATCCTTTCTTTCTCAGATAAAGAGATATTCCAGATATTAAGCCTCCCCCTCCAATAGGTATTATTACGTAATCTAAGTCACTCATTTTCTCCATTATCTCAAGACCTATTGTCCCCTGACCAGAAATCACATATGGATTGTCAAATGCATGGGCGAAAATTCTACCTTGTTCAACGGCTATTTCCCTTGCCTTTTCTGTGGATTCATCAAATGTCTTTCCATAAAGCAGAACATCTCCACCGTAGCCCCTGGTTGCAGCCACCTTTATAGGAGGTGCGAACTCTGGCATGACAATTAAAGATTTCAGCCCCAGCAATGAAGAAGCAAGTGCCACTCCCTGCGAATGGTTTCCCGCGCTTGCAGCGACAACATCTTTTTTTGTATGGTAAAGAAGATTGTAGGCACCTCTTATTTTGAAGGATCCTCCCCTCTGGAGATTTTCAAGTTTAAGGAATATTTCCCCTCCGGTTATTTCTGATAGCGATCTAGATTTTTCCATAGGGGTATCTTTTATGACACCCCTGAGTATGTCATTTGCCTCTTCCACGTCCCTGCAGCTTATCTCTTCAGAGTAGTCCGGTAATGTTTCCTTCGTCATCAATGTCCACTTCTTCCGAAATGGGGTGCTTTGGTAGACCAGGCATGGTCATTATTTCACCAAGAAGGGGAACTGCAAATCCCACGCCAGTTGATAGCATTATATCCTGAATCTTTATTGTAAAATCCTTTGGCCATCCCAATTTTGTCTGATCATCCGTTATTGAATACTGATTCTTTGCCATGCATACATCCAGGTATTCCAGATTGTTCTCCCTTATCTGTTTAAGGACAGAAAGCGCCTTTTTGGAATATTCTACATTCTTTGCACCGTATACCTTCTTTGCAATGTTTTCTATCTTAGTTTTCACGGGGTCTTTTTCATCATATGAATAATTTATTTTTTCAACCTTATTCTTTTCAATGGTTTCCACTACGCTTCTTGCAAGATCCGTTGCTCCGTCTCCACCTTTCATATAACCTTCATTGATCTCCATCCTTAGCCCTCTTTTTGCAAGATCTTCCCTCAGGAATTGCACTTCCTCATCCTTATCATCTTTGAACCTGTTGAGTGAAAGAACTACTGGAACTCCGTATCTTTTCATATTTTCTATGTGGAAATACAGGTTGTCCATGCCTTTCCTGAGGAATTCAATTCCATCCTCCCCCTTCTTCATTCCTCCGTGATGTTTCAGTGCTTTTATTGTGATAACAATGACTGCAAGGTCCGGTTTGTATCCGGCCCTTCTTGTTACAATATCCAAGAATTTCTGTGCTCCAAGATCAGAGCCAAAACCAGCCTCTGTTATAACGTAATCTGCCAGCTTGAGGGCTATTTTATCCGCTATAGTACTGTTGTGCCCGTGAGCAATATTCCCAAATGGACCAATATGAACGAATGCAGGTACCCCCTCGGTTGTCTGAACAAGATTAGGCTTTATAGCATTTTTAAGAAGAGCTGCCATTGCTCCCTGGGCCTTGAGATCTCCTGCTGTGAGTCTCTTTCCCTCCTTTGTATACCCAATTGTTATCTTAGAAAGCATATTCTTCAAGTCAGTGTAATTTTCAGCAAAACCCATTATTGCCATTATTTCAGAAGCAGGTGTTATTAAAAATGTGTCTTCCGCAAGTGCACCGCCAGCCTCACCCATTCCTACTATTATCTGTCTAAGAGACCTGTCATTCATATCTATTGTTCTTTTCCAGTTTATTTTTCTAACATCAATTCCAAGCTCATTCCCCTGAAATATATGATTATTTATAAGGGCTGAAAGCAGATTATGGGCAGCTGAAATAGCCGGGAAATCACCTGTAAAATTAAGATTTATTTCATCTGATGGAAGAACCTGGCACTTTCCTCCCCCAGTTCCTCCTCCCTTAACTCCAAAGTTCGGTCCAAGAGATGGTTCCCTCAGAGTTATCATTACATTCTTGCCTAGTTTCTTCATCCCTTGAGAGAGTGCAATAGTTGTGGTGGTTTTCCCTTCTCCTGCAGATGTTGGATTTATAGCAGTGACAAGAATAAGTTTACCATCTTTTTTACTGCCCAGCCTTTTCAGAATCTTGGGACTAACTTTAGCCATATAATTTCCATATAGTTCAATTTCCTCATCCTTAATTCCTATTTCATCAGCTATTTCCTTAATATTTCTCATTTCTCTCACCTTTCATAGATCATTCCACATAATTTGACTTATTTTATCTATTTTATCATCTGTCTGGGATGCCAGATCGTGCATCTTCTTCTTGTACTCGTTCACAAAATCAGGGTCCTTGATCAACCCAAGATTTATCTTCACGTTCTGAAGTGAACCATCGACTGATGACTTGAGGAACATTGCAGCACAGTAAACATCTGAAATGGCATTTTTATTACCCTCATTAACAAGATACAAGGTTCTGTCCATCAAAGATGCTGCGAGGTTCGCAGTTTCCCATGGAACATCAGTGGCAGCCTTCAGCATCTCCTGCACTGTCTTTGTCCTCCTTTCCTTCTCCTCTGGAGTATTCTTTGGCATTGACAAGGCCTTTGTCAGATTGTTGTATGCCTCTGTGTCCCTTCCTGCCTGCCTATAGAGTTTCCACATGATGTTTTTGGCCTCTTCCCTTATATTTATCATATCTTGTGTCTTGCTCTCATATCCCTTCTTTCCTATTGTCAGACCTGCCACCATGGAGACAAGCGCAGCACCCATTGCACCTACTATTCCACTTGCCGATCCCCCTCCTGGAGCTGGCTTGTCGCTAGAGAGTTCCTCCAGGTAATTCCTCAGGCTATCATTCCTGAAATTGGAAAGCATTTTTCTTTCCAATATCTGATCAATTTTGAAGTCATAATTCCTCAGGTAGAATCTATATATTTCCTCGAGAGCTTCTTCCGGAACCACACCCACAAGTTCTGTCCTTGAAACATTCAATCCTCTGGACTCCGCCTCCCTCTTCACAAATTCATAAACCTGCGGTATTGGTGTTTCCTTAAAATTTATCAGGTTCATTGAAACCTGTGTTTCCCCTGTCTCCTTGAGATTGAAACCAAGAGCCCTGACATTCCTCAATCCTCCTGTCTTTTCCCTCACCCTTCTTGCAATTTCCTTTGTTGCCCTTAGATTGTCAGTTTTCAGGTCTACATTGAACGCAATCAGAAATTCCCTGGCTCCAATGATTGTGGCACCTGCACTTCCAAGCTCAGTCGGTCCAAAGTCAGGCACATAATTCTCGCTTGATTTTATAGCTTCCTTGAGCTGTTCGTACTGCATTTTTTCATTCCTTATATTTGGAAGATCCTTCCTGAAATCCTTTGTTGCAGCTTCAGCATAAAGGTACACAGGAATATTGAGTTCCCTTCCAACCTTTTCTCCCAGTTTTTTAGCAAGATCTATGCAGTATTCCATTTTTGTGTCCATCAGAGGAATGAATGGAACAACATCTGTAGCTCCGAATCTGGGATGTTCGCCCTTATGCTCCTCCATGTTAATTATCTTTGATGCAACCTTTATGGCGTCAAACATTGCATCAAGCATCACACTTCCATCGCCAACAAGAGTTATCACAGACCTGTTATGGTCAGAATTCATCTCCACATCTATTATATCTATAGGATAATTTTTAATTGCACTCAGTATTTTATCCATGTTATCCCTGTTTCTACCTTCGCTGAAATTTGGTACACATTCAACTAAACTCATTTTCTCACCTTTTAGATCAATTTCATCTTCTTTCCTATTGATTCAAATTTGTCTATTGCAAATTTTATGTCCCCTTCACTGTGGACAGCAGATGGCATAAGTCTTATCCTTGCAGTACCTTTTGCAACTGTAGGATAAACTATAGGGGAAGCAAATATTCCCTCTTCATAAAGTGTTTTGCTGAATTCCACAGCATTCCTCTCCTCACCAATGATCACAGGGGTAATTGGTGTTTTACTGTGACCTGTGTTGAATCCCAGATCCTTGAGACCTGCCTTGAGCCTTTCTGCATTATCCCACAGTTTCCTGAGAAGTGAATCGTCATTTTCCATAATCTCAATACTCTTCAAAATTGCTGCAACCTCTCCTGGATTCAGGGCGGAGCTGAAAAGGAATGGTCTTGCCTTCTGCTTTAAGTAATCTATCAATTCATTGCTTCCAGCCACAAAACCTCCCATCACTCCTATTGCCTTTGAGAATGTTCCCATTTCAATGTCGACTTTATCAACAAGCTTGAAATGGTCCACAATGCCCCTGCCATGATCACCAAGAACACCCTCACCGTGGGCATCGTCCACATATACCATTGCATCATACTTTTCCCCCAGCTCAGAAATTTCTGGAAGGGGGGCAATATCCCCATCCATACTGAAAACTCCATCTGTGACTATAAGTGCTTTCTTTCCTGATTCCCTTTCCTGTTTTAGCTGCTTTTCAAGATCTTCGGAAGAGAGGTGAGAAAATACCACTCTCTTGGCTGAGCTTAGCCTGACACCATCAATAATGCTTGCGTGATTCAATTCCTCACTGAATATCACATCATCCTTATTTACAAGTGCAGGAATTGTTCCAAGATTGGCCAGTAGGCCCCCCTGGTAAACGAGTGAATTTTCCATGTGCTTGAATCTGGCAATTTTCTCTTCCAATTTAATATGTATATCCATTGTACCGGCAATGCTCCTGACAGCACCAGCGCCTACTCCATAATACTGAATGGCATCTGCCATGGCTTTCTTGACTTCAGGATGATTAGCAAGGCCAAGGTAATTGTTTGAACATAAATTCAACACCTTTTTTCCATCAATTTTCACCCATGCACCCTGAGAACTTTCCAGAATCCTTATTGGGACATAACGGCCGCTTTCTTTTAATAATTTTAACTCATCATCAATCCAATCCATCTTGCCCATATGGGTTAAGTGCATTATTTCTCAAATATTTTGTCGAATTTTGAAATCCTTGCGGAAAAAATAAATTCAGGACAATCCAGAATAAATTTTGATACTTATTTTTGCCATTTCTTCTTCCCACAATGATATTTGAAATAATTTTCTTTCAAAATTTTTAATGCAATTCCATAGAATCCTTTAAAGCATATTCACTGGTATTTAATTAAGGAATTCATAGTTTACAATCCCGACCCCAAAGCTGAATAGGTTTATATTTTTCGCTTTACTTTCCTGCTATATGACATTCGAAAAAATTCTAGTCACTGGGGCTGGTGGCCAGATCGGAAGTGAACTGGTACCTCTATTATCAAGCATTTTTGGGAATGAAAGGGTAATTCCATCAGACCTGAGGGAAATAAATGATAAAAGATTCAAATATCTCGATGTAACTCAAAGGGATTCTGTTGACCTTATAATAGAAAAGAACAAAGTTGATACTGTGTTCCATCTTGCGGCCATATTATCAGCAAGTGGAGAGAATAATCCTGAGCTTGCATATAGGGTCAATGTAGAGGGGCTTCATAATATTCTTGAAAGCTCTTTGAAAAATAAGGTGAATCTTGTAATGATTCCCAGCACCATCGGAGTGTTCGGACCTGAAACTCCGAAAGAAAATGTTCCAATAGAGACTATTACAAGACCAACAACAATATATGGAATAACAAAGGTGCTGGCTGAACAGCTTGGTTATTACTTTCACAGGAGATTTGGATTAAACGTCAGGGGGCTCAGATATCCAGGATTACTTAGCTATAAATCCCCGCCAGGTGGAGGAACAACTGATTACGCAATAGAGATGATAATTAAGGCTGTGAAGGGAGAGAATTACAGTTGTTTCCTAAGGCAGAATTCAAAATTACCCATGATGTATATGCCAGATGCACTGGAAGCAATTATGAAACTGGCAGAGGCCGATGAAAAGAACCTTAAGCATAGAACAGATTTCAATGTTAGCTCATTTTCTTTTACACCTGCAGAACTTGAATCTAAACTGAAGGAGTATTATCCATCATTCGTTGTTAACTATAGCCCAGATTTCAGGCAGAACATAGCAGATTCCTGGCCATGGTCTCTGGACTCTTCAGCCGCAAAGAAAGAGTGGGGATTTTCTCCTTCTTATAACTTTGACCAGACGGTAAAGGATATGATATATAATCTTAAAGGAAGATAAGGTACAAATAAAACTTTATTCAAATTTTACATATTTTTTTCGTGAAAGAAGAGATGCTAAAGTATTTGCAGAGAGATTCCACTTTCCTTTTCTATCTGCCCGCAGAATTTCAAATCTATGATGTTTCTTTCAGAAATGAAGGTGAAAAATGGTCTACCCTCAGATATTTTATCGATTATAATGGTGTCAGGTATCGGGTAAAGGAGTTCTTTCTTGACTGGTTCTATACCTCCTTTCCGAAGAGCTTGATGAAATCTTTCGTTGAATCTTATACTAACATTGAAGTTTATGAAGGAATAAATGGTAAAGTTTTCCTCGGAAAGGATTACAAGGGGATGGATGCTTCTTCCTGCTTTTCTATGGGGACTCAGATCGAGATCGAGAGTAACAGTGGTTTATATCTCAAGGAGTTAAACAATTCACTCCGTCCTATTTTCGTAGATGAGAGATTCAGAAATTACCCTTTTCACGAGAGGTCTTTTTTTGCTAGGAACGCGAAAACATCTTGGTTTGAGGAGGAGCGTATTGCAAGGATGAAATGGAAACATCCTGAACACCCATTATCAGTAGGAGAATCGGAATCATCTTCCATCGGAATCCATGAATATGATGGAATAATCAATGAAGTAATAATGATATTCACAGAAGAATTCTTCAGGAAAGTATTCTGGATCGATGTTGCACTTGCCAGTGATAATATAATGCATGGGTATTATAAACTCAGGAGGGAGAGCAATTTTTTTACTTTTGTCAATTTTGATGGAGGTTTGCTTGCCTCCATTCAAAATGGCGGACCCGGTATTTGGCAGGTTTTTGATTCTAAATACGTTTATACAGTATCATTTTCAAGTGATGTTTCACTTCAAGAAATCTTCGATTCATTTGAAAAAATAAAGGAGATCATTGACTTTATTATTACAAAATATTTTTAAGGTTATATTGATCTAAAGCTATGATTATAAACAAACCATCAGAAATAAAGAAGGTACTTGAGAATAGTAAAACCATCGCTGTTGTTGGAATGTCACCTAACCCCGACAGGGATTCAAATAAAGTAGGCAAGTATCTTATAGACAAAGGGTACAATGTAATACCTGTCAACCCCCAAGTCAGTGAAATTTATGGAAGAAAATGTTATCCGTCATTATTAGACATTCCGAAAACAGTAAAAATAGATATTGTGGATATTTTCAGAAATCCGGAAGCTTCCAAGGAGGTACTTAAACAATCGATAAAGATAAACCCCAATGTAGTCTGGCTTCAACTTGGCGCTGAGAGCGATGAAGTGATAAAAATGTCGCAGGACCTTGGTCTGAATATAATATATGGAATATGCATAATGGAAACGCATAAGAAAATTGAAAATTCAGTTGATTTTATAATATCTGAATAAATTTTTCACAAAATAAATTCATAATTTTTCATAAGATATTTTGTATTTAAAAAGTAATCACCGAACTACACTGATTCCTAAAATTAGCAGTAACTTTATATAATAAAATAATATATTCATAACATGGTCGGAATTAACGAGATCGCGAGAGATGTCGCGAAAGAAGCAGGCGTCTCTGTAAAGAGCGCGGAGACCGTAATAAGGAAAACCTTCAAGAAAATCGTTGACGAAGTCAACGCAAAGCAGAAGGTAAGAATTGCTGGGTTCGGAATTTTCTCAAGAAAGCAAACAAAGGCGAGAAATGCAAAGAACCCCAGAACAAAGCAAATTATAAAAGTCCCAGCGAAGAATAAACTGCACTTCAGTGCATCTTCCAAGGTTAAGTATAAGTAAATTTTTTTATTTTTTATATTATTTTACTTAATTTTAATACCCCGCTTGATGATATCATAAGTATCCATCCAATTATATACATTAAACCAAGTGTATATTGCAGCGTCGAAGATTCTATAACAGCTATGAATTGTGTGGCACTGATGAATAATAAATATATGCCTATGACGAAAAGAACAAGAAAAACAATAATTTTCTCAATTTTCTTCCTTCCTCTGATGGACAGTTCTGAACTCAGAAGAAATATAGCCCCAAATATAAATATAAACTCTGTTGTTCTCGATAGATAATATGAAAGAAAATAAGAAGATAGGGAAAACAGTGCAAATCCTATTACAAATATTTCCCCCTTTACCTTCCTCCTGACCACACCCTTTATTAATATCCTATAGTTATTTTTTTTGAACTAATTGAAAATTCCGAAGTATAGCATGTAACCGGAGAATGCTATTAGTATAATGCTTGATACTATTTTCACATATACAGCATATTTGGATTCCACTTTATTCATCAACGCTGGAAAAATCGTTATCCATGTTATTATCGCAGAGAAAAAACCTACAATGGAGAACCAAGAAAGTACGTTGAGGAGAAAAAGGCCTGCAGTAAGCCACCAAGTTATTTGAAAGGGATTTGAAATACCCATTGTCAAACCCACTAAATAGTTTCCCCCTTTTGACTTGCTGGGCATTTTAGATTTTAGAATAGCATAAGATAGATAAAGCATAACTGCTCCTCCTGCAATGTAAAAATATCTTAGCATAAATGATGGAATTTCAACTCTCAGGAAAAATATAATGACCATGAATATTGCATCTGCAGTCATTGCACCAGCACCCACACTTGTACCGTGTAAAGAAGTTTTCATAGATTCGTTGGCCATCAATGCATTTACTGGACCTGGGGGAGCGGCAAGTGATATCCCCATCAAATAACCTATAAGCATGGAATAAGCAATATTCATTACTTTATAATATCCTTCTCATCTTAAATTTTATTCCGTTCTATGGCTAAATAATGTTTAGCATTAAAATTTTCTATCGTAATTTATAAATATCAAACATAGCATAATCACTTTTGATCCAATATGAATTCTAATAATGGAGAAAGTAGGAAGGTTGTATCCATTGTAGCAGGAATACTGACATTTATACCATTCCTGTTCCTAATAATGGTTTCAACCTATGTAAAAACACAGCCGGAGATTGGAGGCCTTCCATTCTTCTACTGGTACCAGATGCTGTGGCTTTTCCTGGCAGCGCTTCTATTTTTCATAGCAGCCGTGTTATGGAACAGATATGGAGGTGAATGAAAATGCTTGCCAGCTCAGGAATTGCTGTCTTTCTGATTTTGTTTGCTGTATTCATTGTGTTGGGTTTTTATGGTAGAAGATGGAGAAAAGGAGATTTAACTAAAATAGATGAGTGGGCTCTGGGTGGCAGGAGATTCGGAGTGTTTGTAGTATGGTTTCTCGTTGGCGCAGATCTGTATACTGCATATACGTTCATAGCAATTCCTTCCTCTGTTTTCAGCATTGGGGCAATTTATTATTATGCAGTGCCTTACGTCGCTGTCACCTTTGGAATTGCTATGTGGGCAATGCCAAAGCTGTGGAAAATATCTAAGGAAAAAGGATATGTAACGGCATCTGACTTTGTGAAAGGAAATTTTAACAGCAGAAATCTTGCAATCCTTATAGCTATAGTAGGAATTATAGCAGAACTGCCTTATATAGCACTCCAGATAGTTGGGATGTTCTCAGTACTCACTGTTATGCTTTATGGGATTGGTAACATCAAAATGATTGAGGATATCAGCCTCATAATCGCTTTCATAATTCTGGCATTTTTCACATACTTCAGTGGACTTAGGGGAGCGACTCTAAATGCAATTTTCAAGGATGCAATCATTCTTCTGAGTGTTGCTATAGTAATTGTAGTGGCCCTCACATCAATAGGATTCAGCAAGGCACTAACGGGTTTGCCATTGAAATACTATCACATTCTACCCCTACAGGTGAATGCCTATTGGAGCCTCTTCCTAATGAGTGCACTTGCACTTTACCTTTATCCACACGCAGTTACTGGTTCACTGAGTGCAAAGTCGCCTAAAACTCTCAGGACTAGCCAGTCGCTTCTACCTTTGTATGGAGTTGGTCTAGCATTGCTTGCACTTTTTGGAATTCTCGTTCACGGCGATCCAACAGCAATGAAGTTCCTGCTAAGTTTCCCTGCTTCATCTCGTGGTACATATGTTGTCCCAGGACTGATTTTCTATACACTTCCTTCGCCTCTAGTCGGAATGGCATTCCTGGGTATATTTATTGGCGGACTTGTTCCTGCATCCATAATGGCCATTTCACAATCAAATCTGCTGACACGTAATATTATAAAGGAGATAGCACCAAACATTTCATCAAAGGCTGAAACCCAAATTGCCAAAATTGCTGCGGTGATTTTTATTTTCATAGCCCTAGGATTCGTATTCACGTTCCCACTTAGCTATTCAGTCCAGCTGCAACTCCTTGGAGGTATAATTATACTTCAAACACTTCCTTCCTTGTTCCTTGGACTCATTACAAACAGATTGAATAAATATGCGTTGATTGTAGGCCTTCTTTTCGGACTTGGAACTGGAATTTATTGGATGGAAGTAGCAAATAAGTTCGGCGTGTGGACAACAACTCTCCTCCCCATAAACAATTCAATAGGCTCTTTATTCATAGGATTCCTGGCGCTGATAGTGAATTTGGTAATTGTACTGGTAGGATCTGCCATTGCCCTTCCTTTCAGTAAAAAATAATTTTAATTTTTTTATCCTTTTAAAATTCCCACTATTAATCCAGCAAGAAACAATATGAGGGATATCGATACAGCAAGCAACCCGAGATGGACGTTGTTTATTATTTCGTAGAAATATTTGCTGGCAAGGTTTATGAATTTTGATGGTGGAATGGTTGGTAGAAAAGTGAGACCAACAAAGGCAGATAGAAGGAAAGCAATGAATAAAAGGATAAATGCCATCAACCCCTTTTTTACTGATATGCCAATCAATAAACCTATTACAAATGTTATAGCCAGGTCCAGGTAATTTAAATCTGTCAAATTTATCATTGTTTTAACATAGTCTAATATTACTAATAATTTGCTTTAAAAAAATCCTAATCATTATCATGTTCGAGGTCTGTATAAACCGTTTATTCCATATTCATAGGGCCGGGACCGGGATTTGAACCCGGGTCCGGGGATCCACAGTCCCCAAGGATACACCGCTACCCCATCCCGGCCATAATACCGTAATAGCTCTAGATAAAAATATTTACCGTATGATTTGATTCAATCCAGTGAAGGCACTCAATAAAAATACTCTAATGCTGGATTTTTCCAATACTATAACAACAGTTGCATCAGAGGATAATGCCCTGAAAAATTATTTGGAATTTGTAGCCAATACCGAGGGTATAATAGATGATGAACTATTCAATAAATTTACAAATTTGAGATCTATCAAATTGATTGACAGGGAGACCAATTTTAGAACATTTGTTGAAATAAATAGGGAAGTCTGGAAAGAACTCTACAATGTAGATAATATACACGAAGATGATTATTACCGATTCCACGAGTCCTTACTTAAATTGAAAGATGATTTCATCCCATTCATTGAATCTATCAAGAACAATGCTAATGTGGTACTTGTCACTGATGCAGACAATATTTATACATACAGAACTCTTGATGCCTTGGGCATAAGGAAATATTTTGATTTCATAATCACGGCAGAGGATGTACTGAAACCCAAGCCATTACCAGAAATTTTCAACAAAGCAATTAGTTTATGCAATGGATCTAAATTATTTTGGCACATAGGGGATTCAGAAAGAAGAGATATTGGTGGTGCGAAGAAACTGGGAATTTATGCTGTTCTGATGGCAGATGATTTCAAGGAAACTGCTGCGGACGCAACAGTGAAAAATTTTACAGAATTAAGAAAATTGATGATAGAAAAGAGATTCTTAAACTATTGAATGAGCATCCCTACATATGGAGTGAATTCCTTTGATTCCATGTTGATGGATTGTTGAAGATTGAATTCAATTATTATCTGGGTGATTGAGTGAGGTGATATGTCTATAGGATGGTTTATAAAAACATATGGAGAAGATAAGCTCAAGGAAATATTCCCAGCGGATGTCAAAACGCTCACCGATTGGATATAAATCCTGAGCATTGTGTATTTCTGGGCTGAAAGCGAAAAATTACCGATCGTTTTAGAGTTATTCAATGTTAGACCAAGAATGTTTATTGTAAGAGACGTAAATGAATAATTGACCCAACCGGTTTTATTTCCATAAACTGCATTTATGCCAACCGCCGGAGCATCAGATACTTTAATGTCAATATTTCCATTGCTGTAGCCTGCCAGATAATAATAACCAATACCTGCAACCAGCAAGATTACGATTATTGCAATAATCAAAATAGATTTCTTCATGCTATATTTATTACGTTTACTTATTTAAAATATGATTTCAAATTTATGACTATGTAGTTTATTTCTGTAAATAGATTCATTAATTTATAAAATTGGAAATATACAATGAAGGATGTGATCTGATTATAATCTGATAGTATTTCATTTAATTTACATAATTATAATATCTCATCTTAGTTTCAAAATGAGAAATTATAAAATTATTGGCAGGTAATGATTAATACCTCCTAACAGTACCCCGGAACAGACTCAAGTATTTAGAGCATCTATACTCTGAAACCGGGAGATGGGAGATCAGTGAGCTTGCCATCCGTAAACCCATAATGTTATACTGATGGGGTGGTCCCCTTCTCTCTTCGTTTTCAACTGGCGTGTTGCACGCGCTGCTCAACTCTATGAGAAACCTCTTGAAACTCCTCTTTGTTAAAGAAGAGATACCATATGGCTTCTATCAACTGCTCGTATGCGAACAGGAAGTATCTAACCTCAATCCTCTTTGATTTTGTCTTTATTCTGCATTCTTCCCTAGCCATAAACATGGTTTCAATCCTCCATCTTATCTTGTAATGTGATATTATTGATTCAAGATTCACCTCCTCCATATTGATGGCGAACACCCAGCCAAGATATTCCTATGTCTTTGTGTAGAATATCTTCCTCAAGAATACTTCTTCCTCTTCTGTCTCCTTGGTTATTGTATAGGTATAATGCAAGGGCATCGACCACAGGTATTCTATTCGGTATTATCGATATAGCGCTAATTATTTCCCTTATATTCATGCCATTGCTGTCCAATATTATAGAAAGATTAAAATTAATAGTCATTTCGAGAGCAGTGGCGGCTGCCACATTAATAATTGTTGCATTTTCTCCACTTTTCATAGTGGTATGGGTTTTACTTGTAGTCAGGGGGCGCATTTGCTATGGGTGCTGTTCCAGTGAGGCAGTCTTTGTCATGACTAATGTTCACGAGAGTGAAAGGGCCAGTACCAATAGTGCTACGTCTTTTAGCAGAAATACGGCTTCATCCTTTGGACCGTACATTTCTGGTAATCTTATCCCACAGAATCTTTCGGCTGTGCCATTTATAGGAGGGATAATCACCGCATTTGACCCATTCCTGTATTATTCAATGTTCAAGGATCAATGGAATAAAAAATAAATGATGTCCAAAAATAGCTGTAATCTTTATTTATATGAATATATGAGAGATATCCTGAAATTTTCTTTACAGAAATTTAAGAAGATCCCAGAAAATCGTTCAACCTGCATCATCGATCCATTTCAATAGATGAAACTTTCATAATCTCAGAGTAATTTAAGTTCTATGAATTATTCTGCATAGTGTAGACATTTCGCTAAAAACAGTATATCTTGTTAAATTTTAAGCAGATAAGAATAAACTATGTCAGCCTTCCAAAAGTTAAAACCATAACTAACCTGAATTTATTTGTATTCTTCTATCTATTCTTCTAAAAGAATAGATAATCATTCCTGACATAATCATTAAGGTACCAAGGTATAAGGCCTGCGATCCCAGAGTCAGCATTATGATACCTGAAAGGATGACTGATATAATTGGAAAATAAGGATAAAAAGGGACGTTAAATGATCCCTCCATACTTTTCCTTCTGATTATAATAACAGCTATGCCTGTTAATGAGTAGGAGAATATTACACCGAAATTTGAAGCCAATGCCACATATTGCAAATTGCCAATGAATAATGAAAGTATTGCAAGTATTCCTATGACTATGACGCCCCTCTTTGGCGAATCCTTCCCTTTCCCTTCAATCCATTTAGGAAATAGGCCATCTTCGCTCATCTGAAGTAGAGTTCTTGAGCCTGCGACAATTAGAGACAATGTGACTGTCACCGTTGCTATCAATGCTATGATGCTTATAATAAATGAAATAAACAAAGGTGCATGTGAATAATTTATAGCATCAACAAGGGGATCCGCAGAAATACCATAAAGATTCCACGGCATAAGTGCAAGCATTCCAGCCACTACCAGTATATACAGTACAGAGCTGACAACCAATGAGATCATTATTGCCTTTGGAACATTCTTCTGTCCGTCCTTCACCTCTGGTGTCAAAGTGGCTATTGTATTGAAACCTGAGTAGGCGAAAAATGCAAGCGAAGCTGCTTCTATAATGCTTGTTGGACCGTGAGGAATTAATGGACTAAAATGGGAGGGAGTCCATTGTCCATAAAATAAGGAAATAAATATGAAGATTACAAGACCACCAGTGGTGATGAACACCAGTATTTGCTCAATCTTTGCTACCAGTTTTACACCAGCATAGTCAACTGCTATAATAGCTGCTATAAAAATAATTGATGCTGCAATTATGAAAAATTTTGATTCAACATTAAAAAATGATAATAGATATGAGGAAAATCCTAGAGCCACTGCAGCTCCAGCGATTGAATATGATATCGCCCTCAACCAGCCAACTATAAAGCCGAGGGAGTCACCCATTGAATATTTGACAAATGAATAAAGTCCTCCATGGGTAATAATTTTGGATGAGAGTTCTGCACTATTGAATGCGACCGTCATTGCAAGAAATGCTGTGAATAGAAATGCGATTAAAGCACCGGGACCAGAATCCCTGATAACAACTCCTGCCAAAACAAATATACCAGCTCCTATTATATTACCAAGTCCTATTGATGCTGCCTGCCACATTGTTATTTTATGATCGCTCATATAGTATCATTTTTTAGTCTCATTATATATGGGATAATTTAAACGTTATTGAAAAAATAAAATTATATGAAAGCGCCCAAGTTCATGTACATCATATATATAGCAACCAATATAATAATTATTGCAAATATCTTGGTAAGCAGTTTCTTGGATACTTTTGAGGCATAATATGTTCCAATCCATCCCCCCGCAATTCCACCGATAATATAGAGGATGGAGATAATCGCGTTGATATCACCACCTATTGAATATCTGATCGCAGTAACAATTCCAAAAGCACCTACAGAAATAAGAGATGTCCCAATTGCCTGTATGATATTAAGCGCTCCTGCATATATCAGACCTGGAACTATCAGGAAACCACCACCAATGCCGAAGAATCCCGATGCAAAACCAACGAGCAGTCCAATAGAAAGCAATTTTGGGAGAGACTTATTATGGACAGGTTCCACTGCTGCCTCTACACATTTTCTTTTGAGCATATAAACTGCAATTATAATCATCAATATTCCGAAGATAAATAACAATTTGTTTCCAGGAGTTATTAGACCCAGTTCCGCACCCATTAGAACACCAATAATACCAGGTATGCTGAATATTATTCCCTCCCTGAAATTAACATGCTTTTTCCTTGCATGAGGTATTAAATTCAGGAAGGCGTTAATACCAACTGCCAGAGCAGTTGTTCCAATAACAATATGTGGATGATCGAAACCTACAAAATAAATAAGGAGCGGTATTGCCAGTATGGAACCACCGCCTCCTATTAACCCTAGGGAAAAACCAACTATTAGACCAGAAATTACCGACAAGATTGCCTGAATATCTGTTATTGCTATCATTTCATTCAGAACGTCATTACAGAATAGCCTTCTTCAATTCGTTCATTTGTTTCAACACCACCGAGCACCATCTCTATTCCTGGGAATATATCTTTGTCTGTTAATCCCTCCCCAGCCATACTGACTTTACATATTTTCACTGGGATACCTGCCTCCTCAATTGCCTTTATTTGTTCCTCGAATTGTGTAGAATTCTTCTGTCTTTTATCTGCTGCCTGGACACCCCTGCCGAGAAGCAAGAATTCAACTGTAGCTTTTGCATTTTTAACTGCGTTTACAGCAAAATTGAAGGATACCATTTCAGTGTGTATATTTTCCTTTCCTGTTATCAGCATTACAAGTATCTTTGCCATCTCAGTAACCTCCTTTTCCTTGTATATAATAGAGATAATTTTTTATTAATTTCATGCTGTATCACTATTTATTTTGTGTATCCCCATGCATTTATCTTGAGATGCATGAAAAACCTGAGCATTAGCCATGCACTTAGCAAAACAAATATCATGAATACAAAGCTGGAAATAGCCATCTGAATATCACCACTGAGTATATGTCCAGACGCACATCCATTAGCCATCCTTGCACCGAATAGAACCATGAATGCTCCCACAAAACTTCCTAGAGGTCTTAATTTAGGATTATGACTGTGAGCCCATATTTTAGGTACCTGTTTCTTGAATCCCATAAATCTTCTAGAAATGAGCGTTGCTGAAATTAAACCCCCCAAGAATGAGCTTGTATCTGTGAAGGGTTCCCAGCCTATTTCACTAAATGGTTTATTTACTGGAACACCATTTATTATGTGCATTCCTCCGAATAATTGAAAATAAGAATTAGATGCAGCCCAAGTGGGGTTCACAAGATAAGACAACTGAGCACCTATCCATGAAAACGTGGTTGACTCTCCGAATATTTGATGCAGAATTATTACAGCTACTGCCGTAATGGTGAATGCGAGACCCAAGGGAATAGTCATTCTCGCATTTTCAGTACTGCTTTCATTTATCAATTTTGTGAGATACTTATTTGCCCTGGGATATTTTTCAAAATCCTCTTTGATTACGGTATCAAATGTTATTGTCTTCTTGCCCTTTCCCACCATGTGATAACCGCAGGAATTTTTGACCTTTGTACCGGGATATCTTGGTAGAAATAAAAACATTGCAATCAGAATTATTCCGAATATCAGGCTCACCAAGAACACATCTATTTTATATTTAATTCCGAATATTGAAGCCCATGTAATTGGTCCATAATTGAGTGTATTCCAGAAAAACCATTTCACATTACCAAATATGACCGACCATGTGAATGCTCCCAGTAATCCACCTAAGGCTGCAAAAATTGCATCTCTCCTGCCCTGGCCAAGTGCAATCCATATTGTTCCTGGAAAATATCCAGCAAGTCCAACACCAGCGCCAAAGATTATTCCACCGATAACTATTCCGGGAACGAAGAAATCTTTAATTCCAAAATTCGGATGTGTTATTAAAGCAGCAGCGTATAGAAATATTGCCCCAAGACCTATCGCGAAACCGAAACATACCATTAAAAACCTGTCTTGAAACGCCATTACTCTGAAAAGAGTATCTGGATCAGTGAAATTCCATAATTCTAGAGGAATCGCAAGAGGAAGAGCAACTATCAATCCCAACAACAGCGGAGCTTTTGTTTGGTGAAAGGCATACTGCATCACTAACCCCCCAATAAACAGTGATACTGCGAGTATCAAGAGGGCATATACGGACTTCCAGAAAATAGATTTATCCTTTTTAAATTCTAAATCACTTCCATTCTTATCATTGGTTTCAGACATGAATCTAACCACCAATTAATATACAATTTATTTCTATTTAAGCATATAATTATAAATAATGCAATATTTAATAATATAGTCGCATCGTTGCAAAAAATTAATATCTTTTTTGCAACAATTTTTTTCTTGATTTATAAAATATTATTTACTTGAAATGTTTAATTATTGATGACAATTAAGTATGCAATAGCTATTCTCAACAATGATTCTGACTATATTCTCAAGCCTTTCCTCTCTGATATTCCAAAGATTGAGAAACTTGTAATAATTTCCAGCAAAACTAAGGATCATTATGATTTAAAAAATAAGATCAATTCATTTTTAGAAACGATCGGAGTAAATGTTGATTACATATATGTCGATGACATTACAAATTTCTTTCAGCTCTTTTTGATAACAAGGTTTGTATGCAGTAAATTTGGAAAACCTGAATGGGTGAATATTTCTTGTGGATCTGGAATAGGAATGTCTGCATTGACAGTTCATGCAGTTAATGAGAATATGAAAATGGTTGCCTATGAGAAAGATTTGGATAAATCGTTTGTAATTAATTTTAAGAAAGTTCAGAAAATTAATGTGTTTGACTCCAGATATTATAAATTAATGTGTTCAATAGGAGAAGGAGTGAATACGATAAAGAAATTGTCTGAATACTGTTTTATCGATAAGTCCACTGTTTCAAGGAGATTAAACAACCTAATGCTTTTGGAAATTATAACAAGAAATGGTAAAGGTAAGAATGGAAACATCTATTCCTATGCTCTTTCAGATTTTGGTAAAATGCTCTTGTCTATAAATAAACAAGGCGCTCAATAGGAGGATGAAAGTGATATTTGTTTTGAAATAATATAGATTTTTTAAAAATACTCAGCAGATTTTTAAAATTTTTTATAACATCTTCTATGGACTGAGGGGGATTTGAACCCCCGGCCTCCTCCATGCCAAGGAGGCGATCTTCCACTGATCTATCAGCCCTTGCTGAGGAAATGCATATCCATATTAAATAATTACTTATTCGAAAATTATATCAAATATTTTTATAAAGCCAATCATTAACCCTCAATGAACAATCCATTGAAGGATTTCATCCTAATGACAAAGCCCAGGGTCTGGATATTCCTTTTAATAACGGGTTTTGCTGGGGAAATATTTTCGTTGAGCATACTCAGAAGACCTGCTTATTTCGGATTCATATACGTAGCAATCTATATTGCATTTGGTCTAATGGGCTCCGAGTCTTTATCCAACTACATAGACATAGATATAGATAAGAAAATGAATAGGACAAGGAACAGACCACTTCCATCAGGCAGAATGAATCCTATGGAAGCTTTGTACGGAGGTCTAGTTCTCATAGTGATAAGTCTGATAATGGCCTATCTCTACAGTCCACTATCTTTTCTTTTCATGCTTACTGGGATCATTGATTATGACATAATTTACGCAAGAGTCACTAAAAGAAAAACCGCTCTCAATATAATCCTCGGTGCATATTCCGGCGGAGCTCCTATGCTTGCAGGTTTTTATGCCTTTACAGATAGATTCAACATGTTGATAATATTATGGTTCTTCATCATTTTCTTATGGACACCCCTCCATATATGGTCTCTTTCAATTAGATACAGGGATGATTATTCAAATGCTTCAGTCCCAATGCTTCCTGTTGTTCTCACCCCCAAGAAGACCATGATGGTTCTCTTCCCCGTTGCAATCCTTACATCGGTAACAACAATATTGTCAGGATTCTTCTTTATGCAGTATTTCAGTCATATCCTTTCTTACCTGATATTGGCTATCTACATAATTATGTCAGCTTATCTTTTCACAGAATATCTTCTTGCGTATATGAGAGTCGATGAAAGAATAATGAAACTGTTTGTTTCCACCAATATTTTTGTAGGAATGTTCTTTATGAGTGTAGCAATATTTTCATTCCTGATTCCATTCTCATGATAATATGCAAACAAAACAGGTCTATTTGGATGATTCCTATTTAAAGGAGATGGAAGCTGAGGTTTTGGAGATAAGGGATGGAGTGATATTGGATAAAACCATTTTTTATCCTGCATCTGGTGGTCAGCCAAGTGATACAGGAATAATTAGAGGAAAAAATGAGCACAAAGTTATTTCAGTGGAAAAGGGTGAAGAAATAATACATAAAGTGGACAGTTTACCTGAAAAAGGTGAAAAGGTTTTATTGAAGATCGACTGGGAAAAGAGATATGCTCATATGAGACTCCATACTGCAATTCACATTATATCTGCAATTGCAATGAATGAATTCAATGCTAGGATTACTGGAAACCAGATTGGAGATACGGGAGCGAGAATAGACTTCAATTTTCAGGAATGGAATTCGGACCTTTCAAAATCTATAGAGGGAAGGGCGAATGAAGAAATTTCAAAAAACCATGCTGTTTCCTGGAGTTATATGAAAAGGGATGAGATTCTGAATATGGAAGGGTCTGTAAAAGTTGATCCCAGATTAATTCCGGACCTCGAAACCCTGAGGGTTGTCAAGATCGGTGATATAGATATACAGCCAGACGGGGGAACACACGTAAAGAATACATCTGAAATCGGTCATTTGAAAATATATAAAATAGAGAACAAGGGGAAGAACAATAAAAGGATGTATTTTACAATTTCAGGTCTTTCTCAGGAATGAATTATCTTAGAGAAAAACCCTTTTTCATTTTCCTTCTTGAATTCCTCCAATAGTTCCTTCTGTCTCTTGGTTATTTTCTTAGGAAGATTGACCTTCACTTTCAATATAACATCTCCCTTTCCTCTACCATTTCTCCTTGGAATGCCCTCCGATTTCAGAACTATAGAGTCATTGGGTTGAGTCCCGGGCGGTATGCTTATGTCCTTCTCCCCCAAAAGAAGATTCACTTTTTCTGTACCACCGGTTATCGCATCCACAAAATCCGTTTCTATTTCCTTGATAAGATCATCCCCGTCCCGGACAAATTCCTGGTAATCTATGTTGAACCTTACTCTCAGATCGCCAGATCCTGTGGGCCTGTAATTTCCTCTGCCTCTCATAACATAAATTTCATTCTCATTTACGCCTGGAGGGATAGAAAATTCCACATTATCCTTCTTTCTAACAAATCCCATACCCTGGCAGACCTTGCAAATTTCTTCAGGTATCTTTCCAGTTCCATGGCATACCGGGCATACTTCAGTTGTTCTGAACATTATGAATCCCTGATTAGATGATCTCTCTATGTATCCTCGCCCCCTGCATCTCTGACATGTCTTTTGCCTTTTGGTCGATGAGCCTGTTCCATCACAGGCCTCGCATTTGACATCCCTTTGATATACGACATTTATTTTCTCATTTCTCGCTATTCTTCTGATGTCAATAGGTATTTCGACATAAGAATCTTCTCCCCTAGGTGGCCCCGAAGGCCTGCCAAAGCCAAACTGCGAGAATATGTCACCGAATATATCCTCCACATCTTGATAATGATGGAACTGATTCCAGTCAAATCCCCCTGTAAAATTAACTCCTTCTTCACCGTACTGGTCATACCTCTGTCTCTTTTCGTCATCCATCAATACTTCATAGGCTTCGCTAATTTCCTTGAATTTCTCTTCTGCTTCCTTCTTGTTATCTGGATTCAGGTCAGGATGATATTTTTTGGCCAGATCCCTGTAGGCCTTCTTAATATCATCCTTGCTCGCATTCTTGCTTACTCCAAGAATCTTGTAATAATCCTTGCCCATCTGGAACCCTTATTTCATTGTTCCTTATTGTCTTTCTCTTCGTGTATTTCGCTTTCTGTCGTTTGCTGTTCCTGTTGCCCTCCAGAAGCATTGTTTGTGCTACTGCTGTACATTATCTCGCCAACCTTCTGTATTTCCTTGCTCAGAATTTCTACTTTGCTTTTTATATCATCTAAATTCTTCTTTTCAATTGCGTCCCTGAGTTCCTTTATCTTTGAATTCAAGTTGTCCTTGAGATCTTGGGGTATTTTATCGCCATAATCTGAGATTGTCTTTTCTGCCGAATAAGCAAGAGATTCAGCATTGTTTATTGTCTCAATCTCTTCCTTTCTTTTCTTATCTTCTTCTTCGAATTTCTTAGCCTCTTCTTTCATCTTTTCAATTTCTTCCTTGCTCAGCTTGTGGCTTGATGTTATTGTTATTCCCTTCTGCTTTCCTGTAGCCTTATCCTTTGCAGTTACGTTCAGGATTCCATTTGAATCTATATCAAAGGTCACTTCAATCTGTGGAATTCCCCTCGGAGCAGGCGGTATTCCATCAAGCATGAATTTTCCAAGGGATACATTATCCTTTGCCAGTGGCCTTTCTCCTTGTACAATGTGTATCTCAACGCTAGTCTGATTATCTGCTGCTGTAGTGAATATCTGGGATTTCTTTGTAGGAATTGTGGTATTTGCAGCGATAAGTGGAGTCGCCACTCCGCCCAGAGTTTCTATGCTGAGTGTGAGAGGAGTCACATCAAGCAATACAATTCCCTTGACTTCCCCGGCAAGTACTGCACCTTGGATAGATGCGCCTATTGCAACACACTCCATAGGATCTACGCCCCTTTCCACCTTTTTACCCATAAAATCTTCGACAAATTTCTGGACGATTGGCATCCTTGTTGGTCCGCCGACCAATATGACCTTGCTTATATCGTTTGAAGAAAGTTTTGCGCCCTTGAGCGCATCTTCCATAGGTTTTCTTGCCCTTTCAATTATCGGTTTCACAAGATTTTCCAGATCCGCTCTGGTAATGTTCATTTGAAGATGCTTGGGTCCATCAGCCCCACTGGTGATGTACGGTAAATTTATTTCTGTTGAAAGGGAAGTGGATAATTCAATCTTCGCCTTTTCAGCTGCGTCCTTTAACCTTATGTATGCATTCTTGTCCTTCCTGAGGTCTATACCATTTTCTTTAATAAATTTCTCCGCAACAAAGTTTATCAGTGCTTCATCCATATCAGTGCCACCGAGTTTTGTATCACCTGCGGTTGAAAGTACTTCGTAAACACCATTGCTGAATTCCATAATTGTGACATCGAGAGTACCTCCACCGAGATCAAATACCATGATCCTGTGTTCTCCTTCGCTCTTATCTAGACCGTATGCCAATGCAGCGGCAGTAGGTTCATTTATTATTCTTACAACGTCCAGTCCTGCTATAGCCCCTGCATCCTTTGTTGCCTGTCTCTGATTATCGTTAAAGTAGGCAGGAACGGTTATAACGGCCTTTGAGATCTTTTCACCCAGATATTTTTCAGCATCTGTCTTGATCTTCTGCAGCAAAAAGGCAGATAATTGCTGCGGTGTATACTCCTTTCCATATATTTTATATTTGTAGTCTTCACCCATCCTTCTTTTAAATGCGTAGACTGTCCCTTCTGGGTTTGTCAAAGCCTGTCTCCTGGCAGGTTCCCCTACTAGCAATTGCCCATCTTTGGTAAAGGCAACATAACTGGGAAATGCTTTACCTCCAATTGTAGTCCCTTCAGAACTCGGAATAACGACAGGTTTTCCGGCCATCATTACCGCAGCTTGTGAGTTGCTTGTTCCTAAATCTATACCTATAATTTTCTCCATATTTTCACCCCTTATTTATTATAACCATTTCTGGTCTTATCAATTTGTCATTAAAAAAGTATCCTTTTCTAATCACCTTTTTAATTGTATTTTCCTGGCCACCATCCTCTGCACCTATTGCCTCGTGCTTTGATGGATCGAACTTTGTACCTACATCATTTATTTCCTTGAGCCCTTCCTTGGCCAATATTTCCATGATTTGCCTTAAGATTATTTTATTCGATTCTTCATTTGAATTTTCAAGACTATCGAGAACAGGTAGCATTTTAATTATTATATCCTGGGAAGCATATTTTCTGTTCAGATTTATTTCATCCTCTGTTCTCTTTCTCATATTTTCAACGTCTGCACTGAAACGGAGATTCTGTTCTTTTAGCTCCCTTATTTCATCTTTCATCTTAGATATTTCATCCTCTTTAGTCTGCATGTTATCCTCGCACTGTTTAAGCCTTTTTTTTATGCTCTGATAATACGATGATGGCACATTTCCTAATTTAGCCCTTCTATAATAATTTTTTTACAAAATGAAATGAAATCTCTGGCTAAATTTAATTGAACAATAAGCATAATTACTTACATTAAAGGAAGAAAGCACAATGACAGAGAGGATCCTCATATCCAGGATATCAAAAGGGACATACTGTTCAGGCACCTGAGGAAAGAGATAACCAGGAATGGATACCATGATCAAAGAATGGGATCCAGTGACCAATCGGGAGGCGGATCATCATGACCGGCAGG
>CAZIOW010000006.1:0-54007 GCA_964541025.1 uncultured Thermoplasmatales archaeon | reverse complement strand
GGTCCTTATAATAGGTCTTATAAAGTAGCAGTTTCATGGGAATGGTTGAGAAATCTACGAATATTAATTTAGATGCGTTTTCCCCTAAACTTATTATCAGGCAATAGAGAACTTATAATATTGGAAGTTTCAAGACTATTTCGTTTAATAACATTCAGGCTATAAGAACAAATTTGATAAAGAAAAGATAAATTGTAATGGTTATTGAATCATTTACAATTTTTGAAATTTCATTTCAAGGTATAAATAAACAAATGTAAATATTTATAAAAAAACCATAAATTTAGCAGGCATTATTTACCGACCTTATCAATTTTGAGTATTCCACTTATGATAACGTAAGTGTTAAGCCAAGCATAAATCCAAAGTAATACCATTATTGCAACAATAATTATGAAGGCATCATACATAAAATTAAACTTTGTAAAACCAAAGATCTTTATCGTGGATGTTGCAAATAATCCAAGAGGAAAACCGTAAGCCCATATTCCAAGCTGGCCTCTTGTTGGATTTCTAAATATAAGGATAAGAACCACTAAGAAATTCCATAGCTCAAATCCCCAGAGCAGAATTGAAATGAATTTAACAGAATCAATCGAAAGATTGGCTCCAGGTATGAACGATAAAGGTGTAATAGTTAGCAAGTTAATTACTATCAAACTTGCTATACCGACAGGAAGCATAGTGGTCGGTAGGGATTCCTGGTGTTTTGCAGTAACGTGACCGGATAGGGCCAATGATCCTATGAAAATGTAAAGGAAGAAAAATATCCCTATCCCCATAATCGACAGGAAATAGATTAGAGCTCCATATGTGGATTTAAAATAATTCATCAGTGGCATTGCAAGAAAAATTCCAGCTCCAATTGAAAGAGGAGGTATCACAATGGCATAATTTATTTCCTTCTGGGTTATTTCTTTCGTGTAAAGTTTATAACCGAGCATTATGCCAATTATGAATGCAAGGCTATATTCTAAAAAATAATTGGCTAGCGAAATTTCAGCAGTTAAACTATTGAATCCAAAATAAAAGAATAACTGATAGTTTAATACAAATCCTATTATTGGAATAAGGGCTGTAAAACTCAATCTTGTGAGATTATTCCAGTGGGACAGTTTAATCCCGGATGAAGTCAATGCTCTGATAACCCATAGATAAAATATGATGACGAAAATGAGCAATCCTAATGAAGTTATGATCTCTGCAACATACTTAAAATAAATATAATGGGACTGTGAAAATAGAAGTATGAATACCTGAGCCAGTGCTAGGGTTGATATGGATATGCCAAACCATTCAGATCCAAAGACAGATAGTACATTCCTATTCATATGTATTCACCAACATTATATAGATCTTCATCTCCATGCTGTCATCTTATAAATTTATAGTGAATAAAATCCGTATGCACACTTGAAAATTAGTTTATAATCCCTGCTTTTTCCTCCCATCAACCTTCACGAATCCTTCCATAACCTCTATGTTGAAATCGCCATACCCATATGATTCAAGGAAACCCTCCACTGCATAGGCTGTGGCAAGAGAAGAATTTCTAGTATATCCTGTTCCAGTCAAGATTACTGTTATAAGATCGTTCTTATTCATTACTTCCAGCCCATTTAAGGGCAAAAGAGGTCCATAATCCTGAGCCATATTCTTAACGTCCTCAACCTCAGGTGCTACCTCCTTTATTATCATTCCAAGCTGTTTTCCTCTCTCCTTCCAGAAAGATATTGTTTCATCTGAAGAAGAATTCATGCATTTCGTTATGCTGAAATCGAGGAGAACACTTGGAACTGGGATCGCTTCAAACGTTTTCATCAGCGACAGAATGTTGAAAATCTTTTCTATGTCCTTCCTATTCCTGCCTGATTTTGAAATATCCTCGTAAATGGAAATTGACTCTGATACAATGGAACTTATCGTTTTGCCCTCTCTCTTAGAAATTTCCTGAATTTTCTTTATGGTATCATTGCTCAGTGAAACATTAAGTCTTCCCATACCGGTAAAATTTAATTTATTATAAAAGATTTTTAGCGTGCACAAATGTGCAAACTTGCACGCGATCATTCAGATATTACGGAGGGATAATCCATAGGTGATTTAAATGACAGTATTTAGTGATCCACTGGCAGCCAATCTCACAGTCCTTGGAATTATATTTGTGGGATTAGCTTCGTATGTGGTTTATAGATTCTTCATGGGAAAGGAAAGCGAGGAAATGGACAAAGGATTCTCTTATTTCCTTATGGGCACAGGTTTCTATGCGTTCATATATGGACTGTTCTACAGCATGCTATGGCCAGAACCTGAAGGAGGAGCATACAGTATACTATTCGGTGATTCTCTATTGCTTCTGGGTTTAGCATCTCTCATAGCAGGGTATGTGATTCTGAAGAGAGTTTCACTTACATTCACGGGAATAATGGCCTTCTTTGCAGGCATATATGCGATAGTCTCAGGATATGATGGATATCTAGACAATATGACATCCTCTCCTATAGCAATGCTTCTTCTCTACTTGGGAGCTGGTGTTTCAGGTATACTTGTATTGCCACTGATAATAACTAAAAATAAGTGGCTTGCAATACTGGTAGCAATTATCATGGTTCTTACAGGATTACTTGCATTCATCATAGGATTCCCAGCTATTGGAGGGCATCTGAAGGACTTCGCTCACGCACCCTAAAATTCTTTCCCCTTTTTATATGATCATGAAAACTGAGCGGCTTAAATGCCCCAATTGCGGATCAACTGAAATAGAAATAATTTCCATATCTGAAATAACCCTAAACTGTCTTTTATCCTTAGAATTTAGGTGCAAGGATTGCAAGCATGAGGGAAAGATATCAGTAAGAAGCAAACGCAGCGGAAAGGTGGAAATTTTATTTACCTAATCATTTTTTAAATTGCCAAGCCAATAATGATTCCTATTAATGGTGAAATGAACCAGAGAAGAAGTATCCTTACCACAGGTTTTAAAGATACTGCTCTCATCTTTTTTCCAAGTCCTGCCCCGAGTATTCCTGAAGTCAATGTTTGTGTGTTTGATAGTGGCAATCCAAATAATGTCGCAATCTCTACGAAAACAGATGAAGATATAAGGGAAACCAATGCACTTGAATAGTTAAGGGAATAAATCTCATAGCCAATTCTCTTCAAAACTCCTCTGCTAAGGAAAACTGAACCTATGATTATCCCTATAACTACTGCTGGATAAACAAAAATTTGCTGGTTCCACATTGCACCGATGAATCCCAGTGTGTTTTCCCCAAGGGTGAGAGATGATAGGAATGCCAGAAAAATAAGAATGATCTTCATTGAACTAGCGGTCCTCCATACCTTCCTGCTTTTCCAGGCAACGAGAATTTTCATCATTATAAAAGAAAGGATTACTGCCATTACTGGAGCTATTATCCACATCAATGATATTCTAAAAACAACAGAGAAAGCATAATAATTCCCATTCCTGAGGAAGAGTCCTATAGCAATCCCCACTATAGCCATAGTAAGTGAAATTGGAACCCTGACCAACTGCGCCACTATGAAAATCAGTATTGAACCCCAAATGACAAGGAGGATTATCTCTGGATCATAGGGAAAAAGTTTGAAGACAGTTGCTTCCATGTGCCCTGTACCAACAAAAAAGCCTATTATAAAGCCTAAAATCCCAATAAATACTGCTGCATTCCTCCTGGTGACGTTTGACCCGACCAATGATCCAACTGCAATTGAAAGATTATTGCCTGAAACAATAGCCGCAAGTATCAGGATTGAGAAAGCAATGAATATACCTATCAACCTGTCACCGCTGTTATAATCTGTATTAGAAGGTCTGCTATATCCTGATTCTGATCAAGAAGATCATCAACTTTGTGGATTATAGAAGAAAGATGAATGAATGAAAGATAACTTATCTTTTTTGAGTCTGAGTATAATCTATCCAGCAATTCATCCTTTATATCATCCACCTCCTCTTCCATTCTCTCTATGTTTGACCAATATTTTATAATGTTTCCGACATCGTCGTTTAACACCATCTTCTGAAGATTCTTTAGAGCTTCGCTGTTATAATCAAGAGCCCGATTTATTTCATCATAGTACCCGCAAATAATTTCAGTTTCACCAGCCGATGCTTCAGAAAGAAATTCATGGAATCTTGCAATTTCTCTGCTTATGTAATAAAGCGTATCCAGTATATCATCACTCCTGTCAACAAGCTCAAGGAATGAGTCTGTCAAGGAAGGATTTACAGCTCCACTTGTAATGTTATTCTTAAGTTCAAAGGTAATGGAATCACCCTCTACCTCTAATTTTTTAATTTTCTCCTTCACAACAGATAGGTCAGTTTTATTCTTGCAACTCAGCATATTCCTCAGATGTTCATTAGCCTGTTCCCCAAGCTGAGCATAGCTGCCGACTTTTTCAAAGAGGCTTCTCTCTCCCGTAATGAAAAAATTCTTGATTGATTTCTTAAAGTTCATATTTTCTGAGTCCGGTAATATTTTATTTATATTTTAATTATTTGAAAAAATTAGAGGAAATAAAAAATTACACTGGAGAAGGTGGCATTCTTGTCTTAGCCTCATTTATAACTGCCTGAACTTTTTTCTTGAATTCTGGGAATTCTTCAGGTTTCTGTGGGTAGGCATCATACATTTTATTTAGAGATTTCATTGTATCTACTGTCCATATGAGGTCTCTGAAAGTCCTCATCGCTTTTACTCCCCTTATAACCTTTCCCATTTTGCTTGTCAGTGAAAGCTCCGGTATTCTTCCATATGTTATCTCAACTGCTTCCTGGTAGGTAATGAAGCTCTTCATCCCATAATCTATGTCATGGTCGTTCATAGACTGCAGGAAGATCCTGAACACCTCCATCCCTGCCATCTTGCTGCCATATTGCTTGTTGTATTGGACGTTCAATTCCCATAACCCATTGAGGTCACAGTTCTGTCCTTCAACACATTCAGCTGCCTTCTTTCCTGCTAGAATACCTCCTATAAGTGCGGGGCCGATGCCTCCGGCACTCAATGGATTTGGGGAAGCCATAGAATCGCCAGCGCCTATGTATCCTGGAAAAACCATGCTTTCCATCTGTCTCCTGACACTCACACTCCAGTATCCTTCTCCATTTTTGAATGAATTGTCAATTGAGAATTTCTTCATGACTTTATTCCATCTGACGTATTTTTCCATAAGTGATTTCAAATTATCCTTTTCCCCAAGTTTAGCATTTCTAATCTCCAGACTTTTATGCTGTACTCCCAATCCCACATTTACCCTTCCATCTTTCTTTGGGAATACCCATCCATACCCCCCGGGAGCCATTTGCTGATTCAGGTGTATGAGAGCATTCTTGGGATCATAGTACTTTGAGTCATTATCAAATTCCTCCAGTTTGTAAATAAACCTTCCAGTTAATTCTAAATCTTCATAATCTATTTCTCTATCAATATAAATATTTTCAGGTAATTTTCTTCTCAATAGGGATGAAATACCTAATGCGTCCACCACAACCTTTGCCGAAATTTTTTCCATTTCCCCCTTAGAATTCCTTCCTGCAACCCCTACAACTTTACCATTCTCTATCAGAGGAGCTTCTATATTGAATCCGCCCCTAAAATCAACATTGTTTTTCAAGGCTGCCTTGAAAAGGGAAGCACCGAAAATAGGCCTTTCTAAACTGAAACCTTCTCCTTCAAACGGTAGCTTATAATCAAGATCGGGTGAAAGCGCTACGACACCGTCAACAGGTATTCCCAGATCATCCCCGTTGAATATATTTCCAAGGTTCTTCTTAACAAAATCTACATGCGATTTGGCAACAGCATCCCCACAAACCCATCCCCATACAGTTTTTTTACCAGGTTCATCTTCACTGTTCTTATCAAGTAGGAGAACTCTGCCCCCCATCTTACCAGCCATTGCCGCGGCCATAGATCCTGCAATTCCGGCTCCGGCAACTATAATATCATAATCTTGCATAGAAGTTGAATTAACTCATATATTTAAAATATATTTTGTAGTAATCATCACTTATTCTATGGAATTTAGATCATTGATATACTATAACCATTGCCTGATATCTGTTGTCAACTAGGACCACTCCACTATCAGGGTTGTTAAAAGATATCTCAATTATTTTGCTTGAATTTGTAGCGATGAAAACGGAACTCACCGTATTATTGGATGTTGCGTTCATAGTTGTATTTGATATGATGAATTGAGAACTTGCATTCATTTTGAAAATGCCAAAGTAATCCTGGTACCCTGAATTAATAAAAGTTACCCATGTATCATTCACATTGCTGAAAATCATATTTGGAGTTATGTTTCCGTCTAGTCTAACTACGGTTGCTTCCCTTATGAATCTAAAGGATTTTGGGGTTGTTGATACATTAATGTATATGTTATGCTGACCTATGGTTGAGTAATTCTCCGGTATATAATTGATAAAGAATATTTTATCCTGATGAGGATTAAGTGAAACATTTATTGATTGTGTGACATTGAATCCCTGTATTTTTTCTGGACTTACAGTTACCGAAATAGAAACATTGTTAACGTTTTGGACGCTAAGGGAATAATTTTCCTGGCCGAAGTAAGAGCTGTTCATAACCATGAAATTATTTCCCTGGCTGAGTGAAACGTTCACGCTTTCGGGAATGATATGCTCCTCAATAGGAACAGGGGAAAAACATAATATAATGAGCATGATAGCAACAGCACCAACAACGAGTTCCTTTTTGCCAGGCTTTGATATATCGTTCAGGGGAGGTGGATGATTAAGTCCAAGTATAATTATTATGACGGCAAAAATGATCCACGATAGGTAATATATTCCCAGAATTATCAAAACCATCAAGAAGGCATAGCTGAAATATTTGGCCTTTTCTCCAAGCAATCCCCTGGCAATGTGACCTCCATCTAACTGACCTACAGGAAATAGATTTATTGCAGTTACCAAGAAACCTACCCAGGCTGCAAATGCCACAGGATGTACATTTGATGTGAAGAGGAATGGAACAATAGAATAGATAAATGGAAGGCTTATCTCGTAGGAAACCTGTGTTGATGTTACCATAACAGGATGCTGTACATTTCCCAGATAGGCACCTATTATACCAACTATTATGCTCATTACAAAACCCACTATTGGTCCTGCCGCTCCAACTTTAATCAATGTCTTTCTGTCAGGAAGTGGATCTCTCAGGGAAATGAAAGCCCCAAGTGTCCCAAGGATGGTAGGAGCAGGAATGAAAAAGGGGAGAGAGGCTGCTACCCCATTTCTTCTTGCCACGAAATAGTGACCAAGTTCATGGGATCCGAGTATAACCATCAGGGGCAGAGAAAAATAAATAAACCCATAGAAATATTCAATCGGTCCGTTGCTACTAATATCAAAATATCCGACATAAAGCCCTTCACCAACATAGATTGTAGAAGCAAGGGTTGCTATCAGTAGAACAATATTCACCCATATACCGAACTTCCTACTCTTCCTTCTTTTTATAACTGTTATAACAAAATCTGATCCTGGTTCATTCCTCTTAGTAATGATGGGGATGTAATCCATCGTTTTCAGTTCTGCGTTCAGTAATTTGAAGTCATTCTCAAGATTACCGGAAGAAATGACAAAAAACTCATAGAGTCCTGGCTGCTCCTCTGTAGCCTTTGAGACTGCGAAATATTTACTTACAGTCTTCCTGATGACCTCCTGTTCTTCCTCAGTTATATTTTATCCCCTCTTCTATTTCCTTCCATTGTAAATTTTGCCTTAAAACTTTCCCCTGGGCAAATTCAGAATTCCCTCCCCCTTTTACAAGACCCTTATTTTCAAGCATCTTCAGGAGATCAATTGCGGAAACGGATCTGTTCATTGATGCAATCCTTATCCTCTCGCTGGACTTTACAATCGCTACACCACTCTTTATACTTCTTGACATTTCATCAGCTATTACTTCATCAGTCTCTATTATCCTGATATGGTTGCCATTGAGAAGAACTGTGTGCTCCTCTGTCCCGCTGGAAATTGCCTTTCTTATATTGCTGAGTTCCTTCTTTAGTGAATTATAAACAGAAATGGGATCATTGCCAATGGCTTCTTTTATTTGCTTGAGCTCATCATCATTTCTTTGCACAATTTCAAGAGCAGATTTTCCGGCAGAGAAATGGAATCTCATAACCCCGTCCTGTATTTTCTCAACTCTGATAATTTTAATGAAACCAATCTCTCCTGTCCTATCAACATGAGTGCCACCACAACCCTCTGCGTCTATTCCAGGAATTTCAACAAGTCTCAGCTGATTTCCATCAGGAATACCTCCCTGATACAGTATGAAGCCATACTTTTCTTCGGCCTTATTTCTCTCTACGAATTCCTTATGCATTGGAATATCCATCCTGACAACTTCATTTGCCCTGTTCTCTATGTCTCTTAATTCTTCACTGCTGATATCCCTATAATGTGTGATATCCAACCTGCTTACAGAAGGATCCTTCTGGGCACCAGACTGCCATACGTGTGGGCCAAGGACACCTCTTATTGAAGATAATAAAACATGTGTGGCTGAATGATTTCTCATCAGCCTCTCTCTTCTATCCCTGTCAATCACTCCTAAAACAGGGTCTCCTTTTTTTATCCCGTTTACGTTGTTCAGATAATGTATTACAACGTTATTGATAATTTTGACTTCTTCAACGTCGTATTTAGAACCGTTTATTATGAGGTAACCCTTATCGTAGGGCTGCCCTCCTCCTTCTGGATAAAATGCTGTCTCCTCAAGAATAACTCCGTTTCCTTCGAGTGAAATTACCTTACTTCTGAATTCAAAATTCTTTTCATTTTCATAATAAAGTTTCCTTGTTTGAGGGTAGTTTCCAACAAGGCCAATTTTCTTAGTCTCAGGTTCTTTCCTGATATTGCTAAAGCCTTTTACCTTGTTAATGCTCTCAGGCAATTTTATTGACAAAACTTGGCATCTTTCCTTTATGTATTCTATCGGTAACCCATTTGACTGAAACAGGAGAAGGACATTTTCTTCAGAGATACTTCCATTCTTAGAGTATTTCCTTATCAGTGAATCTCCTTTATTAAGCAGTTCGTTGAATCTTTCAGTTTCCAGCTGCACAATTTCCCTTGCAGACCTTTCAAGTCTAGTATCCAAAATATCCTTGAACCTCTCCTCCTGAATCTCTATAAGGTTCCAGAGTGTAGTATTCATCTTCAGCTTCTGGATAGCAAGCAGCGATCTCCTGATCATCATTCTCAGAACATATCCAGCTTTTGAATTGGACGGAACGAGGCCATCAAATAACAGGAATGTAAGTGCCCTAGAGTGGTCAGAAAGCATGTATATTAGGGATAATTTTTCCATCTTTTCTCTTTCATCACTTGGCAACTGCTCAAGGAATTTTACCTCTGAACCATCTTCCATAGTAGACTTATTTATGAATTCTTTCAGGAACTTAGGGGTGGTTATTCCAACCTCGTTCATGAGATTTCTTACCATGTCAGGATAAAGAGTTTCAAATATGGTCTCCGTTCCTTGTGATAACCATGTAAAACGATCAATTCCATAGCCGGTATCAACTATCCTGTTATCCATCTTCTTATAGCGAATCCCATCTATTTCATAATCTCCATTTGGGTCTTCGACCATATCCATGAAAACGAGGGTGGCTACCTCAAGTCCCCTGACCATAACCTCCACAGCAGATCCAGCATTTCCGCCACCTGACCACGGTTTTTCCTTATAAGTTATTTCCAATGGATTAACGCCAAGATGCTCAAGGAATTTTCTCGAATATTCAACTGCCTTGTCCTTCCAGTATACTTCCTTTCCCGGGAAATTGAATGATTTTGCACCACCCATTTCAAATACTGAGAGATGTCTTCCCGTCTTTCCAACATTATCAAGATCGACTGTTCTTATGCAGGGTTGGGATATCACAAGTGGATTCCCTGGCGGGGGAACCTTGCCAGAGGTAACATGAGGCTGGAAATCGTAAATGCTAGCGTTGACTAGATAAACATCTTCCCTCCATCTTGCTACTATTGGATATCTTTTGATCCTCTTATGCCCATCTCTTTCAAAAAATGAAAGAAACTCTTCCCTCATCTCCTCAAGGGAGAATTTCTTATTTGTTGGGGGGTTAAGTATAAAGGAATATGGGTCACAAGGTGCTTCGCCGCAGGTTACCCTATTCCTGTCTATTGTCCAGAAATATGCACCGCATTTTGGGCATTTTTTCTTCTCATATCCATTCTCCAGAAAGAATTTCAAAGGTTCTTCTTCTAATGGCACATATTCGGTAGGAAAACCTATTTTAAATGCTTTTTTCTATTCCCTTGTGATTGTATCTCTGTACAATGAAGATGAGGTAATTTCATTCTCCAATAGGGCTGGATTGATGTACATTGCCGGAATAGGGAATATAAATACTGAAAAATTTAACGTTGAAGATGAAATAATTGAAATAGGCTCAAGAAAATTCAGGATAAGAGAAGCGACAGTTGAAGATGTTGCAAATTCAATAGAAAGAGCACCACAGATTATACTCCCAAAGGATCTTCTTTACATAGGCTACAAGATGAATTTTCCAAAGATAAAGAAACTTCTTGAAATTGGAGGAGGTTCAGGTGGATTCGCGGTTATGTCATCGATTATATTTGGGATCAAAATATTATCGTATGAAATAAATGGTGAAGTATGTAAGATAATGAAGAAGAATGTGAGGAGGTTTGAACTGGAGGAAATGATTGAAGTAAGGAATGAGGATGGAATGAATGCACCTATAGACGAATATGAAAATATATTCATAGACAATCCTGAGCCATGGAAATTTATAGAGGGCAGAACTGGAGTTATTAAAAATGTAGGAACAATCTTGCCTACGTATTCACAGGCGGAATATTTTTCGCGATTTATGAAAGAAAATGATTTTGAAGTGAATATTAATGAACTAATAGACATACCCATAAAAATGAGTGAAATCGGTATAAGACCAGAGTCTAATATACTGTACCACACAGGATTCATTGTATCCGCAAGGAAATGGTGAGAGAATGGATGATGTGAAGAAAAAGACACTTGAGAAACAGGGTTATAAAATAGTCGGTGAGCATTCTGCAGTAAAGCTCTGCCACTGGATGAGGCAGTCCCTGTATTACAATAGGCCGTGCTACAAGCAGACTTTCTACGGAATCGAGACACACAGATGCATCCAGATGACTCCAGCTGTTGACTGGTGTTCGGAGAACTGCCTGTTCTGCTGGAGATCCCAGGGCTGGGAAGGCGTTAAGATCCCAGAGGAGGACGATGCATCAGAAATAATGGAAGGCAGCATAGTGGCACAGAGGCAATTACTGACGGGGTTCAAGGGTGACAGCAGGACTGATATTGCGAAATGGATGGAAGCCCAACAGCCCCGTCATATGGCAATTTCTTTGACAGGAGAACCTACTCTGTACGGGAAGTTGAATGATCTTCTATATGAAGCAAAAAAGAGAAAGATCTCAACCTTTCTAGTGACAAATGGCACAAATCCCGAAGCTCTTGAAAGACTCGAGATAATGCCAACTCAACTATATGTGACAGTTGCAGCGCCAAATGAGAAGATTTTCAAGGAGCTGCTGAACCCCGTATACAGTAATGGATGGGAAAAACTGAACAGGACACTTGAAATGCTTCCTTCACTCGGAACCAGGACGGTGATAAGGCACACACTTGTGAAAGATTTCAATCTCGGCTTCATTGAGGAATATTACAGGCTGGATAAAAAGGCGGACCCGGATTTTATAGAAAACAAGGCGTACGTGCATGTTGGCGGGTCCAAGGGTCGTCTATCTATAAACAATATGCCTTCACATGAAGAGATAAGGGATTTCTCTAGCAGACTTAATGGTTATCTAAACTATGATTTCGGAGGCGAAAGGGAGGATTCAAGAATAGTCCTGCTAAGCAAGGATAGGAAGAAAAATTTAATTGATTTTAACAAGCTTTAATTTATTAATTCGATTCAAATAATAAATCAGGAACATATTTATAATCAATTATACTTTTTACATGGGGATTTAATTGGTTGAAGTCCTAGATTATGACATAGTAATTATAGGATCGGGACTTGCAGGCCTCAGGGCGGCCATAGAGGCTGCAAGGGTCGGTCAGGGAAAACTCAAAATTGCAATAATAGCAAAAAACCAGCTGATGAGGGCCCATTCAATTTCTGCGGAAGGTGGCTCAGCAGCGGTCCTTTACAAAGATGAAGGAGATTCATTCGATCTGCATGCGTACGATACAATCAAGGGTTCTGATTATCTGGCCGACCAGGATATAGTTGAATTTTTTGTAAGGCAATGCCCGATCGATGTTCTTGAACTTGAGCACTGGGGTCTCCCGTGGGCAAGGCGGGAGGATGGAAGGGTAGCGCAGAGGCCATTCGGAGGTCATTCATATCCAAGGGCAACTTTTGCATCAGATAGAACTGGATTCTATGAAATTCATGCCCTATATGATACTCTATTGAAGTACGGTAATGTGGATAAATACAACGAGCAGTTTGCAGTTGATTTCCTCATAGACAATGGTAAATTCAGGGGAGTTGTGGCAATTGATGTGGCATCAGGAGAAATAAGAATATTCAAGGCGAGGGCAGGCATCATCGCCACAGGTGGATTAGGAAGATTGTATGGTTATACAACTTATTCTCATCTAGTCACAGGAGATGGCCTTGCCATTGCTCTGAGAAGGGGAATGGAATTAAAGGACATAGAATTCGTCCAATTCCATCCTACTGGTCTTGTTCCTTCGGGAATTTTAATCACTGAAGGTGTTAGAGGCGACGGTGGTATACTCAAAAATGCAAATGGAGAAAGGTTCATGGAGAAATATGCTCCTACGAAAAAGGACCTGGCTCCCAGAGATATAGTATCAAGAAGCATGATGACAGAAATTCTTCAAGGAAGAGGATTCAAGGGTCCAAATGGCCTGGATTATCTCCTTCTGGATTTTTCCCCAATAGGTGCAGAAAAAATAAAGGAAAAGTTATCCCAGGTTAGAGAAATAGGAATACATTACGTTGGAATAGACCCAGTGGAATCTCCTCTACCTGTAAGGCCATCTGCTCACTACACAATGGGCGGAATAAATGTTAACTCGACGGGATTTACGGGAGTAGAAGGACTCTGGGCAGCAGGTGAAACATCATGTCTTTCTGTTCACGGTGCGAACAGGCTCGGCGCAAATTCGACAAGTGAATGCGTTGTCTTCGGCAAGGTAACGGGAGGGGAAGCTGCCAAGTGGCTTCTTAAGAACCCGAAGGGAGTGGAACTGATGGAGGATGACAGGAAACACGCCGAAGATATTGTTGCAGAGATGCACAATCAGAAGGGAGATAACGATCCTTACGAGATAAAGAGGCAGCTCTGGACAATAATGGACAGGGATGCATACGTATTCAGGAATGAAGAAGGACTGACTCGGGCACTGAAGGAAATTAGGAAACTTGAGGAAATGAGCAAGAACATATTTATTAAGGAAACAGGGAATGTATACAATCAGAACCTCATAGGAGCCTTTGAAATGAGGAATCTTGTAGAACTGGCTGAGGTTGTTGTAGCAGGGGCTCTTGAAAGGAGAGAGAGCAGGGGTTCACACTTCAGGACAGATTATCCAAAGAGGGATGATGATAATTTCCTCAAGCATACAATAGCAAGAAAGGTGGACGGTAAGATCAATATATCGTACATTCCTGTTAAGCTTACAAAGTGGAAGCCGGAACCGAGGGTATATTGAGGTGATATTATGGCAATAGAAAATAAAAAAGGATGGATTTCATGGTTTAATCCGATAAAATACGGGTTCGACAGGTGGCTCTATGCAATGCACAGATTCACAGGAATCGTGATAGGTTTGTATCTCATTGCTCATGTTTTTGAAACATCAAACATTCTAAAGGGACCATTAACCTGGAACAACGTCATGGTATTCCTGGACTGGCCATTTGGAATTCACTTTGGTCCATACATACTTTCAGCACTCCTGCTTGTCGTGGTATTCCATGCACTGAATGGACTAAGACTGACCATAGTTGAAAATGGTCTTATGCTTGTAAAACCATATAGACCAGAATATCCATACAAGCCCAAATCAATGGCAGGATGGAATTTTGCACTTAAAATAGTTCTCGGGATTTTGATGATTGTGATAAGCATATTTGGAATAGTCTACATATTCACTGGGGTGATACTATGAGGGAATCGAAAATAATGCTTCTGCAGTATCTCACTGGACTATTTATACTGGTCCTTGGGACATTCCATATGCTCCTGCTGAGCGTTCTTGCCCCAACTTCTGATAAAGTATTATACAATTACGCATCACCGACAAATCACACATTGATTGGTGGAACTCTTTACTACACCACTGTAACAACAATTTACCATACACTGCTATGGGGGTCAATATTTGAGCTGCTACTTACATTCCTGGTATTTCACATATTCAATGGTTTCAGGATCATACTGTCAGAACAGTTCCCTGGTGCTAGGGCCGAGAAAGTCATCACATATTCAATGCTGATAATTGGTCTCATAATATTCATTTGGGGTTCAAGAACAATAGTTCTTATGCTAATGCAGGGAGGGATATAAATGGATCTAGTTCTGAAAGGTTTTGGAGAGGTTGTTAAAACAGTAACATTCAGGGTCAGGAGATATGATCCTGAGAAGAAGGAAATGCCAAAGTACATGGAATACAAAGTTCCTGTCCAGAAGGGAATGACCGTTCTGGATGGTATACTTTACATAAAGGAGCATCTGGATCCGTCACTGGCAGCCAGATATTCATGCAGGATGGGTATCTGCGGTTCCTGTGCAATGATAATAGATGGTAAGGAGAGACTGGCATGCCAAACACAGATACTGGAACTAAAGAAGGATCTGATAAAAGTAGATCCTCTCGGCAACTATGATACTGTCAAGGACCTCGTTCCTGATCTCGGGAAACTGTTCAAGAATCATGAGAGTGTTAAGCCCTATATAGTCAGGGAGGAAGCAGAGCCTTACGGTGAGTATCTCCAGCTCCCGGAAGAAAGGGAGAAATACGCTCTTTTTACTGAATGCATAATGTGCGGAGCATGTCTTTCAGCATGTCCAACAATGGCAACTGACGATCTGTATCTGGGACCTCAGGCACTTGCCCAGGCGTACAGATACATTGCTGACAGCAGGGATACAGGATTTAACGAAAGGCTTAATCTGCTTGACTCTAAGCATGGAGTCTGGAGATGCCATTTCGCAGGTGCGTGCTCTGAAGTATGTCCTAAGGGAGTGGATCCAGCGTTGGCTATTCAGTTGCTCAAGGGAGTTCTTTCCAAGAACATATTCGTGAAATACAAACAGACTCCTGCAAAACTTGGTCCTGAAAGGGCTTCCATTAAGGAAGTCCTCTAATTATATTTTCTATTTAGAATATATTTTAAAATTTTTAGGTGTTTATCACAAAAATATAAATTTCCATAAACGATAAGGGAATGATGAGCTTGACCCCTGATTTGGCTGCCTTTGCTCTGGCAGTCGTGGTAGTACCTATAATAGTGTCTGCTTTAATTGCAGTTGCACACTTTTTCTCTCCAAAAACGTATGGTAAATATACGTATGACAATTATGAATGCGGTGAAGTTGCGACAGGAGATTACCAGGCACCGCTACCTTTGCAATACTATTTTTTCGTGATGGCCTTTGTGATTTTTGATGTGGATTTCCTTTTGTTGCTACCATGGGCCGGAGAGGTTAAGGCATTGGGAATTGGAGTGTTCTTGAACGTTATATTGTTCATATCTATAATGTTGTTTGGGCTTCTGTACGCAATTAAAAAAGGATATATGAGGTGGTCTAATGTCTGATAGTATACTTTTGACAACTCTTGATGAAGCGATGAGATGGGGGAAGGGAAAATCACTTTGGCCCTTCACCTTCGGTCTGGCTTGCTGTGCAATAGAAATGATGTCTGCAATGGGATCCGATTATGACTGGGCAAGGTTCGGTGCAGACGTATTCAGGGATTCACCAAGACATGCTGATTTAATGATAGTATCGGGAACAGTTACCAAGAAGATGGCACCAAGAATAAGAAGGTTATATGATCAGATGGCATTTCCAAAGTATGTTATTTCAATGGGTGCCTGCGCTTCTGCGGGAGGACCGTATGTGAGAGGATATTCTGTGGTAGATGGTGTGGACCAGGTTGTACCTGTTGATGTGTATGTATTCGGTTGTCCTCCAAGGCCAGAGGCCCTGATCAGTGCCTTGAAGCAACTACAGGATGGAATTGTCTCCGGGAAGGTGAAACATTGATACCCGTTGAATCAGAATCATCATCCAAGGAGGGTACAAAGATTGTCTATGTATCCAAAGAAAACCTATTTGCATACATGAAGGAAAGAAAGGAAGAAGGATATGATATTCTATTGATGGTAACTGGAATAGATTACAAGGATCATCTGGAAGTAGTTTATCACTTGTTATCCACTATAACAGGAAACAGATTGATTGTGAAGACAAAAACAGATGGCGAGGTTGATTCTATGGTTCCATTGTGGGCAGGAGCTAACTGGCACGAGAGGGAAACATGGGACCTGGTTGGTATAGAATTTAAGGGGCACCCAAATCTAAAAAGGATTCTTCTTGCAGAGGGATGGGTCGGTCATCCACTTCGCAAGGATTATCCCTTAGACAAGAAACAGTATGTCAACCTGAAAGAAAATGGGGAGGATTACGTTTCTTACGATCCCAGGGAGGGATATTAGATGGAAGATAAAGTTATAGAGGTTAATTTCGGTCCCCAGCATCCATCGACTCATGGAGTCCTGAGGATAAAGGTAAAGCTTGATGGAGAAATCATAGTTGATGCCTATCCAGTTATCGGTTATCTCCACAGGAATGCCGAGAAGCTTTCTGAGATGGGTGCCTATCCAAAGGCTCTGATTTATATTGACAGACTTGATTATGTTGCATCCCTTAACAATGAGCTCGGTTATGTCCTCTCCGCGGAAAAATTAATGGATGCACAAGTTCCCGAGAGAGCTCAGTGGATAAGAATGCTTTTAGTGGAACTAAACAGGATTGCTTCACATCTTGTTTGGCTTGGAACACACGGTCTCGATATGGGGATGCTGACTCCATATTTCTATTGCTGGAGGGAAAGAGAAAGGATACTGAGAATATTTGATGAGATCACAGGTAGCAGGTTACTTTACAATTATTTTGCAATAGGAGGCGTGTACTCGGACATAACACCAAAGGCAATGGATATGATAAAGGAGTTTCTTTCAGATTTTGGATCTAAGCTAGAAGAAATACAGGCCATATTTGCAAAGAATTACATCTACGTTAAAAGAACGAGGGATGTTGGGAAATTAAGTGTAGAAGATGCTCTTTCTTATGGAGTAACAGGACCACTTCTAAGGGCTTCTGGCAAAAAATGGGATCTGAGGAAGAATCAGCCTTATCTGTATTATGACAAGGTGAACTTTGATATACCTGTGAGGCAGGAAGGGGACGTTTATGCCAGGTTCCAGGTAAGAATTGAGGAGATGAGGCAGAGCATAAAAATTGCCCAGCAGGTGATAAACAAGATTCCAGAGGGGGAATTTTATAACAAGAAATTTTCCAAGCCTATGTTGGTGAGGCTTAAGGGAACGGGAGACAGCTATGTCCCAACTGAGTCACCCAAGGGAGAATATGGCATTTATCTTGTTGGTGATGGTTCAACTATTCCATACAGGGTAAGAATTAGAAGTCCAAGTTTCGCCAACCTTTCAGCACTTCCAATAATGCTTAAGGGATACAAGATAGCAGACCTCACTGCAACAGTTAGTTCTATTGACCCTGTATTCGGGGAGGTGGATAGATGAATCTTTTCTTCTTCCTAATGAGCATTCTCTACGGGCTTCTCAAATTCCTTCATATAAATTTCATCCCGTATACTTGGAACGGATATCCTATTGGACTATGGATAGCCTACCTGATCATTGCGGCAGTGGAAGTTATTCTCGTATTCGCAATAGCAATGATTGTAGTGGTTATTCTTGTCTATGTTTTCAGGAAATATATGGCAGATTTGCAGAACAGGATAGGACCCAACAGGCTTGGACCATGGGGTACATTCCAGTTGATTGCGGATGTTTTCAAGCTGCTTCAGAAACAGGACATAGTGCCAGCAAATGCTGACAGGCTGGCATTCAAAATAGCTCCATATATAGTGTTCACACCTGTTATCTTAGGGTTCATATTGATTCCGTTCGGCAATGTTTCAATACTGAATCTTATGGTTACAAATTTCCAGTATACTGTATTATTCCTGGTAGCAGTGATGATAATATCCCCGTTAGGGGAAATAATAGGTGGTCTATCATCTCACAATAAGTTCGCACTTTACGGAGCATTGAGATCAGCTGCCCAGGATATCGGGTATGAGGTTCCAATGATGATATCAATAATTTCAATAGTGATACTTGCCGGCAGTTATTCCGCAAACGCGATAGTATATGCCCAAAGAAACATACCTTTCATAATACCCGAAATTCTAGGATTCATAGTTTTCTTTTTGGCAATGATTGCAAAGCAGTCCATCCCTCCTTTCGATCTACCTGAAAGTGGAAGTGAACTCGTGAGCGGTTTCTCAACAGAATATTCTGGTATGAGATATGGAATTTTCTATATGGCAAATTTTGGATTCATGGCGCTCGCATCATTTGTAGTGGCAACTCTTTATCTTGGAGGATGGGAAGGTCCATTCAGCTTAATTCCAGGCCTGGTCTGGCTAATAATAAAGGCTGCAGTGTTCATGATAATTTTCCTGTTGTCATGGATTGCTCTTGGCAGAACCAGGGTTGACCAGTTCCTGAATATGGGTTGGAAATATCTTCTTCCCCTTAGCATATTGAATCTGATAATCAGTACCGGTCTGGCATTCTATGTAGGAGGTTGGTTTTAAATGACACAAAGTGACAAGGCACCAGGACCAATTGCTGGAATTGGTGGAATTGTGAAAGGAGTATGGACAATATTCTCTCAGGGTTTCAAACCTAAGGTTACAAAGCAGGTTCCAGAAGAGAAGCTTCAGTACCCAGAAAGGGCAACAGGGAGAGTATTCCTGAATATGGATGCATGCATTGGTTGTACCCTGTGTGAACAGATATGTCCTAATGGAACAATCAAGATGGTTACCTATGCTTATTCCAAAAAAGAGGAATTCGACAAGAAGTACCCCAATAAAAGGCAGATATATCCCAGCGTGGATGTATCAACCTGTACTCATTGTAACCTGTGCGAGGAAATATGCCCTACTGGTGCGATAACTTTAGAAGCCGAAGTGGATGAAATACATTTCAGGAGAGAAAATACAAGGTACTCTCCGCCAATGCTTGCAAAGAAAGAAAGTGAATTGTGGGGGGATAATAAATGATAATATTCTACATTCTGACCATCATGGCAATTGCCTTTGCCATTATGGCCGCAGGGAGCAAAAATCTTCTTCATTCCACATTATGGCTCACTTTCTTGGTTGCTACAGTAGCATCAATATTTTTCTATCTGGAGAATTTCTTCATTTCAGCAATTGAAATACTTGTTTATGCTGGTGCTATTGTAACACTGATTCTAACTTCAGTGATGATGTCAAGGAGGTATCTGGATGAATAAATCAGCGCTCGTTTTCAGCATACTTATTTTCATACTGATGCTGACATTTATACAGCCATCAATATTCCCGAACGGAATAATATCAATTGGAGCAGGTAACAATGGATTGAGTCTCACATCTGCTCTATTTAGCACATATATCCTACCCTTTGAAATAATAACTTTCCTGCTACTGGCAGCAATGCTTGGAGCTATGTACCTTGGAGAAAGAGGTGTATCTAAATGAATTTAAATGATATAATAAGTGGACCTATGAATTTGGGTGCAATTGAATTTTTGTCAATCGCACTTCTCAGTATTGGTATTTATTCATTCCTCTCCTCAAAAACTGTCATAAAGGCACTGATAAGTGTTGAAATAATGGTAAATGCTGGGCTTGTAAATCTTATAGGTGCCTCAAGTTATTATGGCAATACCTCTGGAGCAAATATGACACTTTTCATCCTGGTTATTTCTGCAGCAGAAACTGTTGTGGCAATTTCCCTCTTTGTAGCTGTGTTCAGGAGCAAGGGATCAGCTTCCCTGGATATTATGAAACTGCTGAGGTGGTAAAAGATGGATATTCAACAGTGGTTAGTTTTCCTTATATTTGGCCTTCCCCTTATCAGCTTCCCATTTGTAATTGGAATTGGTTACATAAAGAAAAATCTGTCAATGTACCTTGGGACTGCGGTAATATTTGTTTCCTTCCTCATCGGTCTGTACGTTTTTTTCAATTATACAGTAAACGGTATAATCATTTCTGCAAGTGTGAACTGGCTGCCTAATCTTCCTATATCGATACCAGTAGGAATTTATGCCGACAATCTCGCAATGATTATGGTGCTAATGGTATCGTTTGTTGGATTTCTTATTATACTGTTCTCAGTGGGATATATGGCAGAGGATCCAAGAAGACACATATTCTTTGGAGAAATGGTACTGTTCACTTCATCAATGCTGGGTCTCGTACTTGCATCGTCCCTTCTTATGCTCTTCATCTTCTGGGAGCTGGTAGGACTATGTTCTTATCTCCTCATAGGCTTCTGGTATTACAAGCCAAATGCAGCATCAGCCGCTAAGAAGGCGTTCATAGTTACCAGAGTAGGAGACGTATTTTTCATCGCAGGTATAGGTGCTGCAATTCTATACTCACAGGGAGCTGCACTCTCAGTTGCGAATATAAAGGCAGGTGCCTCAGTAATTCCATATGTCTGGCAGAGGACAATAGTATCCTTGCTGCTATTTGGTGGAGCTATTGGTAAAAGTGCCCAGTTCCCACTGCATGTATGGATACCAGATGCAATGGAAGGACCAACAACGGTATCAGCACTGATACACGCAGCGACAATGGTTACTGCAGGGGTATACCTGATCGCTAGAACATATCCAATATTCACTCCTTTATCTTTGTCAGTAGTTCTTTACATTGGTGTTTTCACAATAATACTGTCGGGGCTTATTGGATTGGTGGTAAATGATATAAAGAGAATTCTGGCCTATTCTACAATAAGCCAGATAGGTTACATGGTTGCTGCTCTGGGGCTGGGACTGGGGGCTACAAGTATAGGTCTTTCAATATACCAGCTGGAATCGCACGCATTCTTCAAAGCGCTCTTATTCCTCAGTGCAGGAGCCATATTACACGCCCTTCTTAATACGAGGGATATCAATAAGATGGGAGGGCTCTGGAAGAAAATGCCTGTCACCATAACTTCAATGTTCATTGGTGCACTGGCACTTTCAGGATTCCCGTTGACTGCTGGATTCTTCAGCAAGGATTCTATCATAAGTGCAAGCTACAGCGTGAATCAAATCGCATGGATTCTCCTGGCCACAGGAGGATTCCTGACATCACTCTACACTTTTAGGCTGTTCTTTAAAATCGCTCTTGGCAAACCGAAAACATTTGCTGCAGAACATGCCCATGAAGCAGGAATACTAATGCTTATCCCAATAGTAATACTTGCAGTGTTCAGCCTGATATTTGGTGTCTTCCAGAATGGATTCTACACATTCCTTGGAGGTGCAAGGGCAACCATAACATCTCTCGATGCAATTCCTGCAGCACTGATGCTTATAGGAATGGGTATTGCCTACTATGCATATGGAAGAGAATCCACAATTCCAGAGAAGGTTGCGAAGGCAAGTGGTTTCATGTACAGGCTTGTCAAGAGCAAATTCTATCTTGATGTTTTATTCACAAATGTGATTGCTGAGAGAGTCATACTTGGGTTCTCAGCAGTCATGGATGGGTTTGAGAGAAAGGTGCTTGATGGTCTTATAAATACATGGGGGTATATATTCAAAAATGCAGGAATGTCATTAAGGAAAATCCAGACAGGTCTTGCAAGGCAATATGCACTGATTATAATCATAGGACTTTTCCTTGCACTTCTTTTGCTTAGAATTTTAATGTACCTAGGGGTGGTTCATTGATGTTTGAAATAAATTATCTGCTACTGATACTTGTGATAATTCTGTTGATCTCCGTTGCAGCAAAAAGAAGCGTAGCCAGAGTAATGACAGCTCTGTTATCGCTGATCATATTTGCATTCGTCATTATGAATAATATGAATTACACATTCAATTATTCAAGCATAGGGATTCTTTCGCTGGAATTCCAGGTGAACTTTGTCAGTTCAATACTGCTGCTACTGCTGAGCTTTGTAGGAATATACATTTCCTTAAGGTTCAAGTCCACTCCCGGATTCCATGTACTAACTCAGTTTCTTATGATCTCACTTCTGGGCCTTTTCACAACAAGGGATTTCATAATTTTCTACATTTTCTGGGAAATGGTGTTGATACCAACTTTCTTCATGATAGGGATGTGGGGTGGGAAAAACAAGGACTATGCTGCAATGAAGTTCTTCATATATACCCATGTGGGCTCAGTATTCATGCTACTGGGAATATTCACAATGTATTTCCAGGAGGGTGCAACAACTTTTAACATGAGCAGTCTTATATACGGACTGGACAGCATACCTCTCGTTTATCAGGCTTTTGTACTCTTCGGTTTCATATTTGCATTCCTTATAAAGCTACCTTCTGTACCATTCCATTCCTGGTTGCCAGACACCTATGTGGAGGCACCATCAGAAGGTACAGTTCTCATCTCATCCCTGCTATCTAAAATGGGGGCTTTCGGTCTCCTGATTCTTTTCATACCTCTCTATCTCAACTCCTCATTTTCAACTAACCCAGTAATAGCTGAAATAATAATTGGGTTGGGGATATTTTCCTTACTTTATTCATCATTTGTAGCACTTTACCAGAATGACATGAAGAGGATGATGAGCTATGCAAGTGTAGGGCATATGGCATTCATAACAATTGCCGTCGGAGGTTTCCTATATCTTGTAACAACTGGATCAACAAATATCATAGCTGAAAAATTATTATTTTACGGAGCTGTTTTCCAGCTGATATCTCATGGCATAATCATTTCCATGATATTCTCCCTTGTAGATACTACCGAAAAAGCTACGGGAACGAGATTAATATCTTCTCTAGGTGGAATAGCCCGCAAACTGCCGGGATTATCATTTTTGATTCTTGCAGGATTTCTTGCATCTGTTGCAATCCCGGGATTCTCCGGATTTGTCGGGGAGATATCTATCCTGCTTGGATCTTATGCAGTAATGAAATACTATCTCATTTTAGTTCTTCTGGGGGTCGTGCTAACAGCATCCTATCACATGTTCGCTCTGCAGAGAAGCATATTCGGACCATACAACGAATATCTTGGTGACATAAGAGCAAATAAGAATGAGCTATATGCAGCAATATTTCCACTTGCATTAATATTCATACTTGGAATTTATCCAGCGCTGTTGTTTGGATTTTTCAATCTTGCAAATCTACCTTTCATGGGGGTGTTACCTTAAATGTTGAATCTTGGAACATATGGCAATTTATGGAATATTTACGTGCTTTTCATAGGAGCTTTCATATCTCTCCTTATAAGTTTCTTCTCTGAGAATAGGTACATTCATATCGCAGTGGGTACAATATTCTCCTTGATTGCGCTTGTACTGACATTAATTTCTGGGCTATCTTACAGAGCATCAAACATCAGCATTGCATCTGATTCCCTGATAATGAGTGGTTACTCATCATTATTATTTGCAGTAATTCTTGTACCTGCAATAATGTCAGTTCTTGCTATGACAAAAACACCTGAAACAAACAAGCCAGGATTACTTGTATCAATATTCCTGATTTCTCTTGGATTCATGGGACTCGCTGTCTCATCATACAATCTTCTATTCATATTCCTTGCTTTTGAAGGTGTTTCAATACCAACCTATGTAATAACTGCATTCGGGAAAAATGATTCCGAACTTGAAGCTGCAGTGAAATATTTCATCATCGGAGCATTTTCAACAGGCCTCATAATATTTGGAATTTCAGCATATTATATAGCGACTGGATCCTTAAATCTTGGGGCATCCCCCGTATTCAATAATATGTACATACTAGCTATGGGTCTTCTGATTTTTGGCTTCGGATTTAAGCTTGCAATTTTTCCGCTTCATGGCTGGGCAATAGATACATATACAGGGGCTTCAAATTCAATTTCTTCGTTGCTAAGCACAAGCTCCAAGATAATGACGTTGGGAGTAATGATAAACATATTCCTGTCATCTGCTTATTTCTTCGGGTACTTGAAAATAATATTCGCCATCATAGCGATTTTCACAATGACCTTTGGCAATTTAGTTGCAATATCCCAGAAAAATGTGAAAAGAATGTTAGCTTATTCTTCAGTCGCACAGGCTGGCTATCTTTCAACTGTGTTTCTGGTTGCAGGAACAGGTGCAGTGAAACTTGCATTGATCAGCATATTCATGTATGCGCTTGCTTACGGTCTGATGAAGGGAGGATCATTCATAGGAATGAATAGTTTGAAGAATTACGATATGGATGAATTCTCTGGTCAATGGAAGAAGAATCCACTATTTGCTGTCTCATTCTCAATACTGCTCCTTTCACTTGCAGGATTCCCAGGCACACTTGGTTTCATTGGAAAATACTTCCTGTTCCTCAGTGTACTCTCTACGGGAACTTCATTGGCATACCTAGTTGTTATATTTGCTGTGCTGAATTCCGTTCTATCCTTCTACTATTATGGCAGGGTTATAATGTACATGTTCTGGGAGAAGAGTGATAGTGCGCCTGCAAAGAGCAACTCTCTGCTTACAGCAGCTGCCGTACTTACTGTATTGTTCGGAGTAATTTATTTCCTGCTGTACTCATATGGAAGCTACATGCTGGTACATTTACCATCTCTTATTATGGGGGGTATATAAGATGCTAGAGGAATACTATTTTAATGTTTACGAAACGGAAATGATTTCAGGTGAGGTCAAGAGGGCAGTTCATTTCCTCGAAAAATCTTCGATGGGGAAAGGATTTTATTCAGAGGTCTCAAGGGCATTGCTTGATGCAATAAAGAATCACAAGGAGCCGGAATCAGTTGAAGATCAGATAATGAAAATTGAGGGTGATGAGAACATTAAAAAGGCAATTTTCCTTAGATTCATTTATTCCTATAACAGGTACGATGTCAATTACCCTGCATATGATGCAAAGAGGTGCAACGACCTATGAGTGAGGATTATAAATACTTGAGGGAATTAAAACTTGAAGGCGAGGAAATAATATTTTCAGAGAAAAAGGGAAGAATGATGCTTCTCAGTGAAATATGGGACAGTTCAAAGTCAAAGATAATGGAAGAAATAAGCGAAAAATATGGTATAAGAAACAGAGAACAGTTCATTCAGTTCAAAGAGAAATACAATCTTACTGATTACTGAAACCTGTCCATTTTGCTATATTTATTTTCATCAATTATTATTCTTCTGTATTCCTGGAGTTTCAAATTGAACCAGCTTTCAAAATCATCCTCACTTCTCAGTCTTATCTTTCTGATTTCCCATTCACAATCCTTGCAATAGAGCCCTCCACCGATAACATTTCCACAGATAAGACAATGAGAAGCCATATTAAGAAAAGTACTTGTTATTATTAATATTTTACATTATCTCCCCATCTCCTGATGAGGTCATTTTCAACACCTATTGAGTCCAGAACCCTAGATGTAACAAATTCATAGAGGTCTTCTATTTTTTTAGGTTTATGATAGAATCCAGGAGCAGCTGGCATCACAATCACGCCATTTTCCGATAGGGTCAAGAGATTCCTGAGGGCAATACTGCTCAGAGGCATCTCCCTGAAAAGGACAATGAATTTTCTTCTCTCCTTCAGTGCCACTGTTGCAATTCTTGTAACAAGGTTATCTGAGATTCCATTTGCAATCTTGGCAATTGTATTCATTGATGCCGGGGCAATTATATATGCATCAAACTTATGCGACCCTGAAGATTGAGGTGCGCCGATATCATCTTCACCGTAAAATTCGTCTGCCTCTCTTTCTAATTCCTTTTGATTAAAATTTACCCCCAATTCATGCTTCGCAACTTCCACTGCTCCGTTTGAAATAATGAGAACTTTCTTTTTAGGAAGATTATTGAATATATTGATGCCATATGCAATACCTGATCCTCCAGTAATTGCCAGAACATATTCCATGATGATTAATAATTAATTAGTATAGATAATTTCTTAAAATTTCTGGATTGAAATATGCATTTACATATTGCTTGAGTACCTCAATTCTTGGAAAGTCAGAAAGTTTGTTTATGGCCTGGCCCACATAATCTTCCATTAAAGATATTGCTCCCTCAATTGCCTGTTTCCTATTCCCCTTTTCATTAAGTATCACCGAAACAATGTTAGGTCTGTTCTTTGTTGCATCATCCATCCCCGGTCTTCTGCCAAGTTCAACAGATCCAACAGCATTAATGATGTCGTCTCTTATCTGGAATGCAATCCCTAGATTCTCGCCAGCATTTTCCAGTTTCCTTATTATGTTCTCTTCTTTATTCTCTCTAATAGATGCGATTGATAATGAAGTGGAAATTAAAGAAGCAGTCTTTCTTTTTGCAACCTCTAGATACCCGTTAAAATCCTGTTTTACTTTTCCTTCTTGCACCGAATAATCTAATGCCTCTCCGTCGCACATCTGGAAGGCAGTACCTGATATTTTAGATACAACACTTTCACCATATTTTGCGGATAAACTAACAGCCCTTGCAATTAAAGCATCACCTGCTAAAATTGCATTCTCCAATCCAAATTTAACGTGAACCGTTTCCTTCCCTCTTCTCTTCTCGTCCTTGTCAATTATATCATCGTGTATGAGAGATGATATATGCAAATATTCAATTGCCGTTGCAAGGTCAACATACTCTTCTGCAACCGATCCTATGGCTTCAGCCCCTATAAAAACCAGTCCAGGTCTTAGTAATTTACCCCTTACAGAAAGGAGATGGAATGTAGCCTCTTTAAGTACATTGCTCTTGAAATCCCACTTGAAGTTTGTTTCCAGAACCTTCTCTACACTCAGTAAAGCATTATTAATATCATCATTAATATTCAACAGGTTCATGTACTGTTCGTTATTACAATAAAATAGTTAAATATTCGCTAACTTTGTCCTAGTTGAATCATAGATGACACTTCATATAAAGCAGCTTGGTGGCTGGTATGAAAAGCAGAGAATTTTTAAAATATTAAAAGAGGAATATGATAATTTTTACATTCTATTTGATTTAGAAAATTATAATTTTCTAATAGGTTCTAGTTTTTTTTATTATGCTAAGGAAGGTAATGAAATAAAGGGGGTTATGTTAATCTATTATCATTCCAGTGGTATCAGGGACATCTGGCTTAACGGAACCAATGAGGCAATGGAAGCATTCCTTGAAAATTTTGACAAGGACAGATCTGTATTCCATTTAAGGTACAATAATAACGAGGATATTTTCAAGGATGGAGGAAAAATTTACCACGAATATTGCATGGTTAATGAAATGCCAGACGGCATCAAATATAATGAAGTTAAATTGCTATCACAGGATTTCTATAAGGAATATGGAAGATTGATGAGGCAATGGAATGGGACAAGGTTTCCTAATATGACAGAAGATGAATTTAAAAATATTTTGAATTATAGCACTGTTTTTGGTTATTTTGAAGATAATCAACTTGTTAGTGCTGCAACCATGGGTGCAACATGGAAGGATTGGTTTGTAATATCCTCCGTATTTACTGATCCCATTTATAGAAGTAGAGGTTATGCACGTAGAGTTGTCTCAACAATCCTCGGCAATTATAATCATCTCGGAAAAGCAATTCTTTATGTCAACAAAAACAATGATCCAGCCATAAACTCCTACAAGAGTAATAATTTCAAAATATATTCGGAAGAACTATGGGTGGATTACGGAACAGGTTTAATACCGTGACATAAGAAAATAATTAATAATCATATCAATTAGCCCACTGAGCGGAGGTTGCCGAGCCAGGTCAAAGGTGACAGATTTAGGGTCTGTTCCCGAAGGGGTTCGCCGGTTCAAATCCGGCCCTCCGCATAGATCAACACTGCCAACTACATTGATTTGTTGGGTTTTCAGGAATTCCAGTAATTTAGTCTCAACGTACTTTGATATGTTCAGACACATTGCTTATGCAGAAATGAGTGTGTTTTATTCCTTTATCTTCCATCCTTACTAAATATATAGGGCCCCTAAACATCCTACATACAGCAAATATTCCATAAAAGATGGTATATCTCCTAGAAAATCTCCTAGAAATATTATTGTAAGTGAGATGTTCACAGTAGAAAAATAATTAAGTTGAATTTCCCTAATTGTTTTATGCAGGGGATAGAAGACCCCAAGCATGTTAGGGATAGGCAGCTGGGGAGGAAAATAAGATTAACTGCACATATTCACATGATTACTAAATGTAACCTCGCCCCCAGATGCAATTACTGCTCCCTATCAAGTTCAGATAAGAACGTAAGATCTCTCAGGGAAGTACTTAGTGAAAGAGAATTTGTCAATGCCATCAAGTATGCATCTAGCTTCCGGGAGATATCCTCGCTGACTCTTGTTGGAGGCTCTGATTTGTTAGGCCAGGATTCCACTCTCATAAATATAGTCAAGGCTGCTAGGAAAATTACAGATATTGATATAATGCTTGACGTTGGAGCTTTCATATCCCCTCAGACCCTCTCAGTTCTGAGGGAAGAAGGGGTTGTTACCATTTACTCTTCAGTTGAGACGTGCGACAAAACACTATTCAAGGAGGCAAAACCGGGCGATTCCTTTGATATGAGAATACAGCTTCTTGAAACAGCTGGGAAGCTGGGTTTTGATCTGGGTACAGTGGTAATGAATGGCATTGGAGAAATGGCAGATGCACTGCAGTCTATACGCTGTTTATCCAGGTTCGAGTCATTAAAGTACATATATATTTCAACGTTTAAACCCGTAATCGGAACTCCATGGGAGAAGAGAAAAGGTGCATCTGTTCTTGACTCACTGAATATCGTTGGGGAGGCAAGGCTTTTGTTCCCATGGGCAAATATTGGTTTGGCTGACGTGGAAGTCGAGGGGGAGAGCATTGCACCCTTCATATCAAGGGAACTTGAATCTGGTGCCGGAAATGTTCTGGCCGGTATGCTGATATACAAAAATCACTTTTCAAATTACATAGATGCAATGAAATTGCTTAGAAACCAGGGATACGAGATACTGATGCGTGAATGAATTATGAATTCATCATAACAGAAAGGGTTCTGATGTATCTTTTGTCTATTTAATGTTCAATTATTGCGAGTAATATTCGAGCTGACCAAGAATACACCAACTTAACACAATATACCTTGGACTTAATGCCTGGTAAGGTAAAAACATTGAAAAGAGGTTGAGCAAGCTTGCAGATTATTATTCTGTCGAAGTTTATGGGTAAACACTGAAATTGCTGTCTTTTTGCTGATAGTTTACGAAATGATTTAAAAGAGTTGAGCAATGATCCTTATGTATAAATTGGTAATTCATATTTGACCCTATGTTTTGTTGTTGAATGAAATGTAACTGCTAATATCATGTTTTACAGCTGAAAGATTTAATAATAGTACTATGAATGGTTCGGCTGTTCTCATATCTTTTCAAATCTCAAGAATGGTTATAGAATACTTTTACTGAAAATCCGTAAAACCAACATTTATTATTTCAAGGTCATATTAAGCAGAGAAATGAGTGAAAACTCAGAAATAATGTCTGCGAAAGGTCACTATCCAGAGAAGGAGAATTATGAAGTAAACTGGAGGAGGATAATGAAAAGGGGTATCCCAATGCTATTTACACCAATCATCCTGTTCATCGTAATTCTCCTATATAGGAATTTTTATTTTCTTGAATATTTTCACGCTGTTTCAGGTTCGATATGGACGGGTATTGACCTTTTCATGGGAATATTCATAGCGCATATTATGCGTGGGTTGAGACCTGATCAGAGGACGGAGATTGCGATGCGTCTAACCCCCATAATGCTATTTTTTATGCCTGCAATAGCAACTGCAACTATAACCGCCGGAATTTACGTAGCATTCTCCTTGAAAATCCCCATGTTTAGCCCTTATTTTGAGGCAGCTGGGATCATAGCATTATCTATGATCGTGGTTGGATTCCTCATATTTCTTCCTAATGAGGTCAGGATATTCCTAGAGATAGTCAGAGGAGGTAAGGACGTTAGAAAGATTGTGAGGTTAACAATGATTAATCTTAATCTTGCAGCTCTCATGCTCGTGCTGCAGATCAGTATTATCCTGGTGATGGCCCATTTCGCTACGGGGGTTCCGTTATGAGTTCAAAGGATGATAAGAAGGGAGGGTTGGCAGTTCATGCATTGATTGTCATTGCAGTGCCAACAATTGCCGTAATTTCTGCAATATGGCTCAAGAATATTTTGTTGCTTGATTATTTTCACGTTCTTCTTGGAGCCATATGGACTGGTGTTGATGTATTCTTTGGACTAATATTCAGATTCGTCTATAAGGAGATCTCTCCAGATACAAGGAAGATAGTGGCGCAAAGGATACTTCCCGCCACTCTTTTCTTCTTACCAACTGCTTCCATTCTAACGCCCATTGCCGGCTATGACTTGGCAAAAATCGAGGGCATATGGTCCATCAGGAACACTATTGTTGAAGCAGTGGTTGTTCTGGCAGCAGCGGTAGTAATCTCGGGCTTCGTTACAGTTTTTCTGCAATCGCTCTTCATAGTTACTAGAAGGGACAAGGAAAATGATGCTCTTCTTCAAAGGCGATTTTCCTGGATAGTAAATGGTGCTCTTATTCAGGCTGTCCTGCAAATTGCATTAATAAGTTTGATGGCCTACTGGGTGGTGTTCTTTTGACTAGCTGGTCTTATATATAGGGTGGAATGTAAAAAGGAAAATGTGATCCCCAAGCTGACTATTACAATCATCATAAGTATGAAGACAATAAAAGCAATCAAAGACATTATAAATGCCTTTAGAAACCCGACTTTATACACAATCATAATTATCAGGAGAATTCCAATGAAACCTCCAATGGGGGCTATTGGAGGAATGAAAATTCCAACTATGAAAAAGAAGAATAAAAATGCGATCAATGCCAAAAAGGAGGAAAAAATTGCATTTCCTATGCTTGATCTTTCACGCACAAGAATTTTAGATGAAATATAAAGCGGTACAGATACGATTAACCATCCTATGAATATAGTAATTATCAACACTATAAAATCAGGGATGGAATATATCGTAGGCGAATGCGCTATATTAAAAAAGTAATTTACTTGCATTTTAAGGTTTAACTTTTTGAGAAATATAAATAATTCTTATATTTTATTTCCCCTTACATTTTAGTTAATGAAATGGATGTTGATAACAAATAATTGAAGGATAAGTATAAAATTTTTTCGGGGCCAATGGAAAGAAATAGATTTATGGGCGATCCAATTAAGAATAGTATCTCTATGAATGTAAAAGGAATAGTCGTGGGCCACGTGCAAACTAATTGTTACTTACTTGAAGACGAGGGAGAGTCAATAATAATCGATGCGGGAGGCGATACCCACAAAATAATAGATGTAATTTCAAGATCAAACACAACCCCAAAAGTTATTTTGGCCACACATGGCCATTTCGATCACGTCTTGGCAGTTAATGATCTTAAAAAATATTATAAAATCCCCTTTCTTATTAATAAGGATGATATGAATATCCTTAATCAATTTTCAGTGCATGTAAAGCTATTCTTAAATAAAGAAAGCGATGAGAGGCCAGAGCCTGATGACTTTTTAAAGGCGGAAAAAACTATTAACTTTGGAAATAAATCGATAAAAATAATTCCAACTCCAGGTCATACAATAGGCAGTACCAGTTTTCTGGTAGAAGATATGTTATTTACTGGGGATTTCATATTCAGAGGCTCAATCGGACGAACTGATGTAGGGGGCTCTAGAGATGAAATGAGGAAAAGTCTTGCATGGCTCAGGGGATTAGAAGATGATTTAAAATTATATCCTGGCCATGGTGAGGCTACTACATTGAGTCAAGAAAAGGCAAACAACCCTTATTTGCAGAATGAGTGAAGGGAGCCAGATGTTAATCGCTTACAAATTGAATTAATGATTATTAAATGAATAAACCAGCATTGCAGTTTTAAAATCTTTAAAATATCCTGAAGAAATTAACAATGAATAATTATTCCGACTTTCAAACTTACTCTTAATAAATCAATAAGAGGAAAAAATTTTACTTTGCATTTTCATCTAATAGAAATCTTTGATGAGGAAGATTTATACAAATTTTAATATAACAGAGGATTCATAAGAGCAATATGGAAATACAGATGCAACTCTATTTTCTTTGAATCAACATTCATATTAATGAACGAGGGAAATTTTTTCAAGGATTGAGAACTAAATATTCCTTTCATTAATTCAGGTTCCAGTTAATTATGGCTATGCAGGCATTCAGTGAAATAGTGATTTTAAATTACTGAATCTCTCTAAATTCAGTTATTACCCCATCTTCGTGCCTGAAGAAGAAATGAAACTCTTCATTTCCAAATTTTGCGATGCACTTCCTTCCATGACTATAGTTGCCGGAAATAATTACCTCATCTACTGTTTCCCATTTCTTAACTTCCTTTACACGATTTATTGCATTTTCAAATGCATCAGCACATATTGAACAGCAGAAGAACATATTATCTCCATCTATCACCCTGTGATAATCACCCCAAGTTGCGTCACAGAGAGCGCAGCCATTATAATTTCTTTTCAATGTCTCGCCCCCTTAATAATCTGCTATTAAGATATATGTAAAAATGTTCTGCAGATGCAAGAAATGCAGACTGCACTTTTTCCCTTTCTTCTAGTCCAACTGCATATCTATCTATAATCTTTAGAGCATCCATTGAATGATAAACATCGGCTTCATATCCGGCACCAAGGAAATCCCATACTTCTCTGGAAAAATTTTCCTTCACGTATTCAGGTACGAAATAATTACAGGAACCGCCCATATTAACAATATTCCTATTTGCAACCAGCTCAAGAGAATGCATTGCTGCTATTCCTTCCAGCCAAGAATGACTCCTGCAGATTGAATCCCAGAATCGCAAAGCCTCCTCTGTTCCCTTCAGTGGTCTTGAATTAATTATTTCATCCCTGTTCAAGCCCAGACTGACTCCCATTTCTATTAACAGTTCAACATGAGGCTTCTTTCCATTTCCGAGATATTCTTCCTTAACATTGTCTATCTCATATCTCTGGACTTCAATCAAATCTGAATTACTAGCAATTGCCAGACAGCATTTAACCCATTGCTTAAGGAAATGGTAGTGTTCAACAGCATATCCTGCGAGTACGTACTTGGATGGTTTCTGCATGGCCAGTATGAAAGGATGAGGTGAGGCACCATAAAATTTTGCGATGAATTTCGATGTTATCCATTCAGAAATATTTCCATTAAAATGGAAAAATCTATCAAATTCCAAGGCTAGTTCGCTTTCTTTCATTGAATGAATTCCAATGTTCCTATTAAGCCACATCACATGCTTTGTATCACTCTTATTAGCGAGATTATAGAAATGAGTCGCTAATCCTTCAATTTTTGCAGTATCTTCAAGGCATATGGGGCAATACAGCATTAAGAATCCACTAGATTTCTAAATAAAAAACTTATTTCAAATAAAAAACTAATTTATCTTCCAATCTCGGTCAGGAGACATTAACCAAAACCAATAACAGAATTTTTATGATGCCATTTATGATTCATACCTGCTAGGATCGCTCTTTCATTTGTTGTTTCCTGATTTAGAAAAGGATGAATGAATTAAGTACTTATATTAAAAATATCTTGATATTTATATCTAAATAAATAAGATAACAATTCGATTCAATTCTTATTAAAAACGGATGGAAAGTGATAAACAAGATCGACAATTTATCAGCACGGGGAATAAAAGAAGGATAAAAGAATTTGATAAAATTCAATGAATCAATAATGAACGGAGCTGTGATGACAATAGATGTAGCTAATTCTATTGAAAATTTGAGTGAATATTCGCAGAAAGATAAAATATGAAAATAGTAAAGATATATGATTATTATTTTGGCTTCTTTAAATTTAAATCAGAGGCCATTGATCAGTAGTATCATAATCCTTTGAATATAATTATCGCAATTCTTGTGGAGTGTGAAACCAGAAAGTAATGATAAAATTTAATTATAGTTTATAATATTATATAAATATAAGGAAGATTAGAATGATTGATAGATTCAATATTTTAGGTATAGGTCGTATCATCGCTGCGATCGTGCTCCCAATTACATTGGTACTTGGATTTGTCAATGAAATTTATTTTAGCAAGTGGGTATTACCTCGATCCGTACTTCCCATCTTAGGAATGCTATTGGTCACAATAGGAGTCATTTTAGTCTTTCTATCAGGTATCCAGCTACAAAAGGGATTAGAAAAAGGGAAATTGGTAACAGACGGTTTATATGCTTATATCAGAAATCCTCTTTATGCTGGATGGATTTTCTTTATTATACCAGGAATAGTGCTCATATTTGGTCTTTTGTTTCTAATTCCGATACCCTTCCTTACGTATGCATTATTCAGATACTTAATTGGAATAGAAGAAAGTGAGTTAGAGAAAAGATATGGAAACGAATATCTAAACTACAAGAAAAAGGTCAATTCCATATTTCCCAAGCTGAAAAGGTATTGAATATGATTTTATTTGTTTAATGTTAACTAGATTTTGATTATTTTGTAATTAATGGTTGAGTCTTTAACTGTAAAGATACGAAAAATTTTGATTGCCATTACGATTTTCCTTTTAGTCTTTAGAATTATACTTTCTTAACAGCCAAACTATATCTATATGAAAATATGATGCTATGATGCTCAAATTATTCCCATATTGGTATGAATTTACCTCATGGTCGATAATCAGAAAAATATCCGATTAATATACGGCAACCAATAAAACTATCGATTCTCCTTCATAGGATATTTCACGAATTATCAAAAATTCAAAAAGTAATAGAACTCTGAAACTTTCCGTTGGAAAGTCCTTTAATCAACAGGGCTCACAATTATCTAAGTTCTCATAAAAGGTATTAATTTTTATGAATGATATAGAATATGCTTAACTCCAATCACATTAGCAAGTGATGGATTTCTACATTCATAATCAAGTTATATTATCGAGATTATACTATCGCGAATTTAAAGGCAAATCTCAGATTGCATTTACTGCAAATCCTATCAGAAATCCGAGGATTATGCCCAGGTATGGCAATGATTGAATGACTGATTTTTCCGTAAGCTTGAATATTGTTCTCATCATTGGTACAGTTACGTAAATTATCGCTCCAATTGCAAAACCATCAAAAATAATATTCAATATCAATGAGGAATAATAATAACCTATCATGCTTCCTACAACTGTTGGGAACCCACCGATAAAATAAAAAAGGGATAGAGTGGAATTTTTAGGCATATTACCGCCAATAAAGGATGAAATTATTGGGAATCCTTCAGTAAAATTCTGTAAAATGAATCCTATAAGCACAACTATGAAAAGATTTGTTATTCCCTGGACATAAGCGGACCCAAAAACCAGTCCCTCAGTCAAATTCTGCAACCCCATCCCTAGAGAAACAATGAATGCAATTCTTGAAGGTCCAAAGTTATCAATTTGTGCGTTATTCCTTTTTGAGTTTTCCAGTATGTAGAGTAAAGCAAAAAATCCTCCCGATGAAATTACAAATAACAAGGATAATAAAGGGTTTGCTATATATGATCCAGAAGCATAAATAAAAGAGGATACATCTGAAAATATGTCCGCTATCAAGAACAGAAGAATTCCAACTGCTATCGATACAAAGGAAATTAAGGTCTCTCTCCTGACATTTTTCTTCAATATTATTGGGAACGATAGATAAATTGAAAAGCCCATAATAATAGACATTACAATCATAGTTTCGAAGGGTCTCTCAGTAATAATTTCCCCTCCCATGCAATGAAGTTAAAGATGGCATCTCAGATGTAATTAGGGTCACCTAATAAGCCAAATAGGCCTATAATATTTATAAATTGTTTAGCCTGCCATTGAACAAATATAAAATAATCACATTAACGGACAATGAAATATTATATAATAAACGGTAAAATAATTCAATGAGGGATTTTTCTATTCAAAATGAATAAGGGCTATTTATCCAGAGAATTAATTAAAATTTTCCTACTTGATCTAAAATATCCAATCAAAGATTTATGAACTTCTAAAATGAAGTTTTTAAATATATAACGAAATTAAGGAGATAGAGATAATCAGTATATTATAAATGAAAGGTAAATATTTAAAAATTGCCAATCCCTCAGCCAATAAATTTATCTTTCAAATTCATAAATATGCTCCCTGAAATCATTCATGACAGATTCTACACGATACTTCGCCTCCTCCTCACTTATGCCCTTTGCAGATATTTCTAGCTCTATCAATGATTTGCCATTTTCGGATATAGACGGATGTGATTTAATGTATATCTTTCCTTCATATTTATCCATCATTTTCTTTATCAGTGGGGCCAGAGATGCCTCAAAAATACCCTCAATCATTAAGGAATCCTCGAAGTAAAAATTATCTTTCAGCTTGATCATTTCTCCTATTGATTCCATCATAGGTTTCATTTCTTTTGGGACTCCTGGAAGCATAAAGAATCTAGAATTCCCATACACAAATTCTATCCCAGGAGCAGTCCCCACCTTATTTTTAATGGTATTAGAACCTCTTGGTATTAATGCCATCTTTTCCCTTTCCTTTGTCATATTCTGTCCCCTTTCAATAGTTCTCCTTTTTATGTTTTCATAAGTTTCTACGTCAAGTTCAAGTGGAATATTGAATTCATGGGCAAATGATTCCAGAGTTATATCATCAAATGTTGGTCCCAGGCCTCCAGAAGAAACTATAATATCACATAAACCAGTCAATGATCTGAAGGCCCACCTTATTTCACTCTCTACGTCAGGCACAACAAGGCCTCTGAATATTTCATATCCTGAAAAATACAGAATTCTTCCAATCTCAGCTGCATTTGTATTAACTGTTTTTCCTTTCAATATTTCATTACCTATTGTTATGATTCCTGCTCTCATTGCTAGATGAATGCAATTAATATTTTATTCATTTCCCAAGTACTAGAATAATTATGAAATTAATAATTTCCAAAGCTCAATAACTAAAACATTATAAAAATAAATCATATAACTTGTTATGAAAGTACTAGTCACTTTTCTTGTGGATGCAAGGATACGAAAGTTAGGAAATGAAATTCTTGGAAAGGAGAATGTAATGTGGTACCCATCGGTTGCTCCTGCTGAAATACTCCTCATAAGAGACAATAATTTTCCATACGATGAAAACGTGAAATTTATCCAGACAATAACAGCCGGGGTAGATCACATTGATTTGACTTCGTTAAAGGAGGGGACTATTATTGCCAGTAATGCTGGCGCCTATTCTATATCTGTTGCTGAGCACGCTTTTGCATTATTGCTAGAAAGTGCAAAGAAAATAATTGCCAAGAGGGATGAAACAGTGAAAGGTATCTTCAATCCAGAAAGTACACAGATGCTTTATGGGAAAACTATAGGCATAATAGGCTACGGGGGTATAGGATCAAGGGTCGCTGAAATATCAAAAGTATTCGGAATGAAGGTAGCTGCCATTGGAAGAAGTCACAGAGACAAGAATGTGGATATATTTTTAGGTTTAGATGGAATAAATGAAATTTTTAAAATTTCAGATTTTATTGTGATATCTATACCCTTAACCAAGCTTACAAATGAACTTATAACATATGATCAGTTATCATTGATGAGAAAGGATGGAATTATAGTGAATGTGGCGAGGGCGGAAATTGTTAAGAGGGAGGATATGCTTGCTCATCTAAAGAATAATCCGGATTTTTCATACGCGTCAGACGTATGGTGGGACGAACCAAATCTCAAGGATACTGATCTACCAAATCTTGTTATAACTCCTCATATAGCCGGAGGAAGATCCGGGGAAATAATGGAAATAGCATATAGAGAGGCATTCAATAACATAAGGAATTTCATGGAAAACAAAGAAGTGAAAAATATAGTTAAAAGGGAGGAAAACATAACCATATCAAGGCAGAGCCTCGGAGTTTAGACCAGTATCTTGCTTAGATAAGATTTCAAAATCTTGTTTCAAAACCTAACAATTAATAGCACAGAAGTATTACTTTCCTGGATCATTTATGCATTCAAACGACAGAAATATAATCAGAAGATATCCAAACAGGGGAAATTATAATAAAAGTAAACTAATTGAGATTCTTAACAGAAATTTTATTGCAGAGGTTGCATTTGAAGATGGGGGTCAACCTTTCATAATTCCTATGAACTATTGCAATGATGAAGATAATATATATTTTCATGGTTCCAAAGAGAGCAGACTTATGAATTTTCTCGGATCAGGAAAAAATGTGGCAATTTCTGTACTTGAAATCAGGGGTGTAATCATAAGGTCAAGGTTGAGCGATAACTCACTACAGTATATATCAGCAATTATATTTGGGCGGGGAAGCAGGATAGATAGCAACGATGAAAAGATGAACATGTTTAAAAATTTCATGAGCAGAATATCGCCTGAAAGATGGAATGATACTGACCTACCTTCAGAAGAGGAGCTGCGAAATGTGGATGTAGTTGCAGTAAAAATCGAGGAATTCTCAATGAAGATAAATATGGATGACATAAAGTTTCAGGATTCAAGTTCAAGGTGGCAGGGTATTATCCCCATAGAAGCAAAATATGGAGAACCAATATCTTTTATGCAATTGGGTCCTCCAGACTATATAAAAAAGCTTAAGGGAAAGTCAATTTATTGATAGTTGATTAAATAAAAGTGATATGATGATTGAAATAAGCAATATAATCGGGCTGATGGCTGGAACACTTACCACAATATCATTTATTCCTCAGTTAATAAAGATTATAATGAAGAAAAAGGCGGATGAAATCTCCACTGGAATGTATTCGGTAATTTCAGTTGGGATGATTCTGTGGGTAACCTATGGGACAATCATATCATCACTACCTGTTATACTTGCAAATACAATATCGGTAATATTATGCGTAACAATAATAGCTTTCAAGATATATTATGAAAGAGTAAATGGAAATCACGGGAAGAGCAGATAGGAAATGACTGAAGTTAAAAAAGAATTGGAAAAAGGATTTGAATATGATCAGGAGGGGCTCAGAATGGCAACTCCTTCTGAAATAGCCAAATATAAAGCAGAAAGATTACAAACTAAAATCATTGCTGATATTGGCTGTGGAATTGCAGTCCAGGCAATCCATTTTTCAAGGAAAAGTGAAAACGTGATTGCCGTTGAAAAGGATAAGATGAGATATGAATTAGCCCAAAGGAATGCCATAAATGCAAAGGTAAATAATATTAAATTCCTGAAGGGAGATGCATTTGATCCATTGATTGTAGAAAGTCTAAAAGGTGCAGATACTGTTCATTCTGACCCTTCCAGAATAAAGGTTGGCAATGAGTGGGCAATGGATATGCTATCACCAAATCCTCTTAAATTAATGGAATTATACGATGCAAACGCTTTTTCCTTTGACCTGCCAGTGCATTTTAATATTAAAAAATTGCCAGAAGAATGGGAGAAAGAGTACATTTCAATGAACGGTGAACCTAAAAGGATTTCAACTTACATTGGTGAAGTAAAAAGGTATGAAATGAGTGTCATTACCCTTCCAAGCCGTCAAAGAATTATCAAGAACGAAAGGCTTGATAGGAAATTATATTATTCAAAAAATGTTAAAAATTACATTTATGAAATAGACCAGGCTATAGTTCTAGCAGGGTTGGTTCCAGAATATCTTGAAAATTTTAAAGGTGTTGAACCTCTTCTGTTTGATTCCCAAAGATCATTTTTGACATCAGATAGCCTTATGGCAGATGACTTTATTATAAATACATACGAAATCATTGATAAATGCAGGGATATCTCAGAAATAAAAAATAAAATTAGGAAATTGAAAATTGGCAATATCATTTTAAGATTCAGTGTACCTGATAGTCAATATTATTCCATCAGAAAAATATTAGAAAGGGATTCTTCTGGAGAAAACAAAGGTTACTTATTCAAGATAGGTGAAATATACTATATAGCAAGGAAAATAATTTGATTTTTTCAGTCAGTTGAAAAAACTATATTCTTGATAATATTTATCATTATGAAACCTAGAGATTTACAGCCTAGGGAATTAATAGAGAAGCTCAAGGAAGAACACAGAGAACTACCTGCCTTGATAGATGACACGATTTTAACTTATCAGGTGGGTAACCTTAGTGGTGCTTTCCCTATATTAGTGCAGATAAGGGATTTACTTTCGCAGCATACAATTGATGAGGAAGCAATTATCCTTAAAGTATTACTTGATAAATTGAGCAAGGAGGAATCAGAGAAATACGTTGAAATTATGAGAGAACACGTAGCAATTATGAAAAATGTAGATGACGCCGTGGAATCAACTTATACTGGCTGGACAGAAACAGTATCAATGCTGGAAAATTTAAGGAAAATCTCGGCGGAACATCATAAAAAAGAAGAGGAAATATTGTTCCCAAAAGTTTTGGAACTATTATAACTCCATTCCAGCTCCATCAAGGTAATTTCTTATAATTTTTTTCTCCGCCTTTCGCAATATTCTCATAAAGGTGGATTTTGTAATTCCAAGATCCTGGGAGATATTACTCATTTTATTTATACGGGGCTGTTCAAAATATCCTTTGTCATATGCACGTTTTATGACTTCATCTTCCCTGTCTGAAAGTATTTTATTTCCGAGATTCAGATTTCCTACCTTGATTATTTCATATTTTATATTATTCTTCTGAAGAAAATCCTGAATAAACCCTAGAGCTCCCGATAAAGCAATTATATTCACATTAAGACCCCAGTCATTTAAAATCAGGGGTGGTATAATAAAAACTGATTCCTGAAATTCGGAAAGCAACTTTTCAGCAAATGGTGGCATGTTCTGTATTATCAGGACATTGTAAATTTTGAGAGCACTGTCGCTGCTCAGAATTTCAAAGTACTGCAATCCATAATTCTGCTTTATCCTGTCTTCCTGCTGCGTAATTTTATCTAAATCATCAATGAAATCATCCTTCCTCAATTTTGCCCTGTAAACTATCTTTTTTTTATCATAGAATATGATATTATTGACAGTTAATTCCTTGTTTTTCCCCTTCAAAAACTTGGAAACAGGTTCTGCGAGTTCTGATTCTAGAATGAGAGTCAGTTGAGAGATCATAATATATAAATCAGCGTAAGAATAAAATTTTATCTTATGAATTATCATTCAGAAGGATCAGTCAAAACGAAGCTATATATTAATTATTGTTGATACTATATTTAAAACTCGATACACTTTTATATTGCTTTACTATTTTGAAAAGCATCTTGAGGTGAATATATTGCCTAATGGTCTAATGGGCGGAAAACAAATACGATTAAAGAGGGATAAACTTAGATGGTCAGATAGAGATTATAAGAGAAGAGTTTTAAGGCTTAAAGAGAAAAGTGATCCATTGGAGGGAGCCCCTCAGGCGAGAGGAATAGTTATTGAAAAAGTGGGAATTGAAGCTAAACAGCCGAATTCAGCTATAAGAAAGTGTGTTAAGATACAATTGATTAAAAATGGAAGACAGCTGACGGCTTTTGCTCCTGGCGACGGAGCCATCAACTTTATCGATGAGCACGATGAAGTCGTGGTGGAAGGCATTGGAGGAAGAATGGGAAGGTCCAAGGGAGATATTCCAGGTGTGAGGTATAAGGTTATTAAAGTCAACAATGTATCTCTTAAAGAGCTTGTAAAGGGAAGAAAGGAGAAACCAGTTAGGTGATAAAATGGCAGGTATACTTATTTTTGAGAAATGGGGAACTGAGGGCATTACAGTGCAGGATCAAGGTCTTGTAAAATATATCTCATTGAAACCTACTGCCACATTACACAGTGGTGGAAGACACGCGAACAGATTCATGGGAAAGGCGAACATGAATATAGTTGAGAGACTCATTAACAATTTAATGAGGACAATAAGGTGGACTGGAAAAAAACAGAGTGCCTACAGAACCGTGAAAATGGCTTTCGAGGAAATAGAAAGGAAGACAAAGGAGAACCCTGTACAGGTTCTTGTAAATGCAGTCCAGAATGCAGGACCAAGAGAGGAAATAACAAGGTTGAAATATGGAGGTATTGCAGTGCCAAAATCAGTCGATACAAGTTCTTCTAGAAGATTGGACCTTGCTATCAGAAATATTTCTGCTGGAGCAAGAGAAACTGCAAAGAAATCAAAAAAGAACCTTTATCAGGCTCTTGCAGATGAAATAATAGCAGCTGCAAAGAATGATCCAAATTCTTATTCTATAAAGGAGAAAGAGGATACAGAGAGGCAGGCTGCTTCAGCTAGGTGATTTATATGGGAAGGAAAGAAGACAATATTCAGAAAGCTTCAGAAATAATGAAGGATATTAAAAGAATAAGAAACATAGGTATCGCTGCGCATATAGATCACGGTAAGACAACACTTTCAGATAACCTCATTGCTGGTGCAGGGATGATGAGTGATGAACTGGCCGGCAAACAGCTTGTACTTGACTACGATGAACAGGAACAGGCAAGAGGAATTACAATCAACGCAGCTGCAGCCTCAATGGTTCACGAAGTTGAAGGAACTACATACCTGGTAAATCTAATAGATACTCCTGGTCACGTTGACTTCGGAGGGGATGTGACAAGGGCAATGAGGGCAGTCGATGGTGCAGTAATTGTTGTTGATTCCGTTGAAGGACCGATGCCTCAGACAGAAACAGTCGTAAGACAGGCTCTCAGAGAAAAAGTAAAACCAATCCTATTCATAAATAAAGTGGACAGGCTTATAAATGAACTGAAGCTTGGACCAGATGACATGATGAAAAGATTTGTGAAAATTATAACTGACGTAAATAAACTTATAAAGAGATATGCCCCAGAAGAATTCAAGGAAAGCTGGCAGGTCAAGGTAGAGACAGGATCGGTCGTTTTCGGATCTGCTTTCAACAATTGGGCATTATCAACAAAATATACACCAAAATCAAGTATAGGATTTAAGGAAGTATACCAGTATCTCCAAGCAGGAGACCAGAAAACTCTGGCTAAAAAAACTCCACTCCATAAGGTGCTGCTGGATGCCGTAGTTCATCATTTACCATCTCCCGCGGAAGCCCAGAAATATAGGGTACCCCAGATATGGAAGGGTGACATTTCATCAGAGGCAGGTAAAGCAATGATGAACTGTGATCCTAACGGTCCCATAATGATGATGGTAACAAAGATAATAGTTGATGAACACGCAGGGGAAGTCTCAATAGGAAGACTATTCAGCGGAAAAATCACCAAAGGAGTTGAGCTGTATATTTCCGGTCAGGGGGACAAGAAATATAAAGTACAGCAGCTTGCGATGATGGTTGGGCCGGACAGGATACCAATTGATGAAATATTCGCAGGCAATATCCCTGCAATAGTAGGACTGAAAGATGCCGTTGCTGGATCCAGCGTATCAAGTTTGAAGGACGCTGAACCGTTTGAACCAATGGTTCATTATTCGGAGCCTGTGGTAACAGTTGCTCTAGAAGCTAAATATACGAAGGATCTCCCAAGATTGATAGAAGTTTTGAGGACAATTGCGAAGGCTGATCCAAGTATACAGGTTGAAATTAACCAGGAAACAGGAGAACACCTTATGTCAGGAATGGGAGAGCTTCATCTGGAAGTAACGCTCTACAGAATAAGAAACGATTTCAAAGTTGAAGTGGATACATCAGATCCTATAGTGGTTTACAGGGAAACTGTTCAAGGAAAAGGTGGACCATTTGAAGGTAAATCACCAAATAAACATAATAAATTCTACATTGAGGTTGAACCCTTGAATAAGGAAATAGTAGATGCTATACTAAAAGGAGATCTTGCGCAGACTGACAGGATAAAGGATAAGAAATCAGTGATAAATTTGCTGGAACAACTTGGACTTGACAGAGATGAGGCAAAGGGAATTGAAGCTATTCATGGACCAAATATTCTTCTCGATGTAACTAAGGGAGTTCAGTATCTAAACGAAACAATGGAACTTGTCAAGGAAGCATTTACAGAGGCTATGGACAAGGGACCTCTTGCAAACGAGAAAGTATATGGAGTAAAAGTTAAACTGGTAGATGCAAAGTTGCACGAAGATAGTATACACAGGGGGCCAGCACAGGTAATTCCCGCGGTAAGGAATGCAATTTACGGGGCAATGTGTCAGGCAGGCAGGATACTTCTCGAACCAATGCAAAAGGTGTACGTGGATACGCCGTTAGAAGAGTCAGGATCAGTTACAAGAGAATTCCAGCAGAGGAGAGGTATCATAGTGGAAATGGAGCAGGAGGGTGAACAATCAAAAATAGTTGCAATGGTGCCTGTTCCTGAAATGTTTGGCTTTGCTTCTGCAATCAGGGGAGCTACAGGTGGGAGAGTACTCTGGAGTACAGAAAACTCAGGATATCAGGTAGTTCCAAAGGACCTGCAGATGCAGGTAGTAGGAAAAATAAGGGAGAGGAAGGGCCTTAAAGCGGAGCCATACGATGAGAATTACTATGCAAATCTTTGAGGTAAACGATAAAGATATATATAGAAATAAAATAGACCAAAGCTCATGTATAATATGGAGGTAAGTTAAGATGGCAACACAAAAACCACATCTAAATCTGGTAACGATTGGACACGTTGACCATGGAAAATCAACAACAGTAGGTAGGATTCTCTTCGAGCACGGGGAAATTCCTGCTCACATTATTGAAGAGTATAGGAAAGAGGCTGAAGAGAAGGGAAAAGCAACTTTTGAGTTTGCCTGGGTTATGGATAGGCTGAAGGAAGAGAGGGAGAGAGGAGTTACTATAGATGTAGCTCATAGAAAATTTGAGACAGATAAATACTACTTCACCCTTATCGACGCACCTGGTCACAGGGACTTCGTCAAGAACATGATCACAGGTACAAGTCAGGCAGATGCAGCTATTCTGATAGTCTCAGCAAGGGACGGAGAAGGAGTAATGGCACAGACGAGGGAGCACGTATTCCTTTCAAGGACACTCGGAGTCAATCAGATGATAGTTGCAATCAATAAAATGGATGCGACACAGCCACCATACTCTCAAAAGAGATTTGAGGAAGTCAAAAAGCAGGTAGAACAGCTGCTAGGGTCAGTAGGATACAAGAATGTACCCATTATACCAATTTCTGGATACAAGGGAGATAATATCATAAAGAAAAGTCCTAACATGCCCTGGTGGACGGGCCCAACATTATTAGAATTGTTGAATAACCTTCAGGTTCCTGCAAAACCAACAGATAAACCACTGAGACTCCCAATACAGGATGTTTACTCTATAACAGGTATAGGAACAGTTCCAGTGGGAAGGGTTGAGACAGGAGTTTTAAAGGTTGGGGATCAGATAATATTCGAACCTTCTCACAAGGCAGGAGAAGTAAAATCAATAGAAATGCACCACGAGCAGATGCCCCAGGCAGAACCTGGAGATAACGTTGGATTCAACGTAAGAGGCATTGCAAAGACAGATATTAGAAGGGGAGACGTAGCAGGTCATGTTTCAAATCCGCCTACTGTCGTTTCAAGTTTCACTGGACAGATAGTGGTCTTGAATCATCCTTCCGTAATTGCGCCTGGATATACACCGGTATTCCACGCACATACAGCACAGGTAGCATGCACAATTACAGAAATAATCAAGACAATTGATCCAAGACTTGGATCAACAAAGGAAGAGCACCCCTCACACATCCAGACAGGAGATGCAGCAATTGTAAAGATAGTTCCTTCAAAACCAATGGTTATTGAAAAACTCTCAGAATTCCCGCCTATGGCAAGATTTGCAGTAAGAGATATGGGTCAGACAGTGGCAGCAGGCCAGTGCATTGATCTAGAGAAGAAGACACAGTAAAGTGATAGAAATGGCCTCCTACAGAATGAAAATATCACTATCTGGCACGGATGCTCAAAAAGTGGACAGCGTGTGTCACGAAATTAAAGATCTTGCAACCAGGACAGGAGTGGAAATGAGAGGGCCCATCCCTCTTACAACCAAAAAGCTGCTAGTACCTATAAGAAAAGCACCAAATGGCGCCGGAACTGCTACATGGGACAGATGGGAAATGAGGGTTCACAGGAGGCTAATCTATATTGATGCTGACGAAAGGACTATCAGGCAGGTAATGAGGATACAGCTTCCTGATGGAATTAATATTGAAGTAAAACTTCAAAGTTAAATTAACTAATTTTTTTATTTTCTCTGTTTATAGCAAATACCATTGATACGAGTATTATAATTCCTCCGATTATCATAGATATAGTTATTGGGTATCTGAACAGGAATGTCGATATCAGGACAGCAAATATGGGTTCTGTTATAAGAATCAGCGCAGATATGTAGGAATTGGTATTTTTAACAGCAACACTCATTAACCATATGGCCAATGCCGATCCAAGTACAGCATTGAACAATACTGAGAATAATACATAGTAATTTTCGAGCCTTACTGCAGAGAAAATTGATTGTGGGTGAAACACCAGGCTCAGAACGCCTACGGTCAGTAGCTGGAAGAAAGTAAAAACAAGAGGATCACCATCAACTAGAAATTTCTCTGTAAGTATGAGTTGGCCAGCATACGCGAATGCACAAACAAGGGTCAATGCATTTCCAATCATTTCTCCGGATGTGGAATTTACAGTCATCAGTGCCATCCCTATAAATGCAATAACAGCAAGGAGAATTTTTACATAATCCCTTTTTGTTTTAAGTATGAATATTGATAACATAGGCGTTAAAACTACATATAAACCAGTAATAAGTCCTGACATGGAAGGAGACGTGTAATTGAGACCTATCGTTTGAGTGGCATAACCTGCAAAGAGAGGCACCCCTACTATAAAACCATATAATGCATCCTTCCTACCAATTTTCTTGACAATGAATGGTAGAAGGAAAAGGGAGGCAATAAGAAATCTGTAAACAAGGAAAGAAAGAGGATCAATGTATAATAATGTAGTCTTTATAATAGGAAATGTTGATCCCCATACAGCAGCAGTGAAAATAAGTCCCAGATATGCTATTCTCTTATCCACTATGCCCCTATGATTACGTTGAGAAAATCTTTTTGGAAGAATGAGTAATTTTTTATTCCTAATTGTCTTTCAGCTTGAATGCAACTGAAAACCCTAATAATCATACTCATAGTTTTGGTAATAGCAGTACCAACAGCAGCTTACTCTGCAAGTGTGTATATGGAACCAAAAGAGAAAATAATCAAGGATGGATCACAAGTCTCCTTATGGTATTATGGATATATAATGGTCGACGGCACTCCTCTTATTTTCGATACTAACATGGCAAGTGTAGCAAATAACAATTTTACCTATCAAAAGGCTCCAGATTTCAAATATCACCCTCCATTCACTCCTCTTAATGATACAGTGGGATCGGGGCAGATGATAAAGGGGTTTGATAATGGACTTATAGGAATGGCGCAGGGTCAGAGCGGTTTACTGGTAATCCCGCCATCACTGGGATACGGAATAGAGAATAAGAGTCTCATACATAGGGAAAATACGACAGGTAGTGTTCCAGTTTTCCAGGAATTCTCACTCTCTCAGTTTCAGAGTTTATTCAATACTACCCCCGGAAATGGAGAGATTTTAAAAAGTCCTATATACGGGTGGGAGGTTACAGTACTGAGCTATAATGGCAAGACAGTATTCATTGAAAACGATCCATCTGTTGGTCAGGAATATTTCCCATTTTCAAATGTATCCGGACTTGGCATAGAGGTTAGCAATATTACTGGATCTGGATCTTCAACAACGATAAACTATTATGCAAGCGTAACTAATGGAACTTTACTACCAGATGGGGCCTATATAAGTGGTGTAGGTCCAGGTTATTACTACCTAAATTACAATTCTTATCTTGTTGGAAAAACACTTTACTTTTATGTCCAGATAGTATCAGTGAAATAAAAATTTAAAAAAATTATTTTATTTTAACACAAATTTATATCCATACTGGATAATTCCGCTTTTACCTTCTGTTCTAACCTTCCTTAGGGTACTCTTGACCTGAGAACCAATTTTAACATCTTCTGGATTGCAATCTACAATCTGGCCTGTTATGAGAGGTCCTTCCTTAGTTTTTACTAATGCAATTACGTAAGGTACCTGCATCTTGAACTGTTCAAGACCATCATGTACTACAGTATAAGAATAAACCTCCCCCTCCCCTGAAAGTTCTTCCTCCTTCATCTTGTTTATACTCTCTCTTCTGCAGGTCGGGCATATATCCCTTGGAGGGAAGTATAAATTGCCGCAATTTTCACATCTTGTTCCCACAAGTCTATACCTGTGTCTTGACTCTCTCCAGAATCTCGGTACTTCGCTCATTTATTCCACCCCCAATATAGTAGTCACCGAAGTTGTGCCAAGCCCTCCCATATTGTGTATCAGCATGTTTCTTGACCCCTTGATCTGCCTCTCCCCTGCTTTCCCTCTCAGCTGTATGGTTGCTTCTATTGCCTGGTATAGACCAACTGCACCAAGTGGATTTCCGTGCGCTTTCAATCCCCCAGATACATTTAGTGGATGGGATGAATTAAGATAGTATTCATTGCCTTCGGTCATCTTGATGGCTTCTTTGCCTAATATTTCCTCCATTTGTATTAGTGAGGCTATACTGTAAGAATCGTGGATTTCGAATCCATCTATGTTGCTAAGATTCAATCCTGACTGTTTAAGAGCATCCTTCACGCTCTTGTTAACTGCCTTAAAACTGTCAATTTTTTTCCTGTCGTGGAGGGAAAGAAAATCATTGGCCATTGTGCTTGCCTTTATTCTTATTGGATTTTCCGTTTCCTTTATTTTTTTCTTATCTGCTGTGATTACTATAGCGGAAGCTCCATCGCTAAGAGGTGCCGTGTCATATACCGTCAGAGGCTCAGCCACTGGACTCGCCTTGATTACATCATCCAGCTTGATCACATTTTTGAAATGTGAAGAAGGATTCATGGAAGCGTGTTTATGTGAGATGACGGGGAATACAGCATAGTGTTCCCTTTTAATACCTTCATCGTACTCATGTCTCTTCGCTATCATTGCTGCGACAGATGCTTCTGTTACACCGAAGAATGTTTCCCATTCCGCATCCAAAGAACCCCCGATAATTTCATTTGCAACTTCAGAAGGGACATCGGTCATTTTCTCTACGCCACCAACTACAACAGTATCGTACTGACCAGACTTAACTGCCAGAAAGGCCTGATTCAACGCTGCACCACCACTGGCTGCACCTGCCTCAATCCTAACTGCAGGTATGCCGAGTTCACTAATTCCAGAATAGTCTGAAATTAATGCTGCAATATGCTCCTGATCGATGAACTGGCCTGCACTTGTATTCGCTCCATAAAGTGCATCTATCTCTTCTGCTTTGATCCCGGCATCCATCAGTGCTTTTAGCCCTGCTTCTGAAGCAAGCTCTCTCAGGCTCATGTCCCATAGCTCACCGTACTTGGTTGATCCAACTCCTATGATATATACATCTTTCATCTTATTCACCTCTCATAATAATTTTCCCTCTGTATTTCACATAATTAGCATAATCTATCCATATAGGCCTGTTGATTTGTTCCATAACACCAGGAGCCTTGTCCCTTTTGAATGATTTGATTGAGTCATTGACTGTTATATCAAAAGCATCAGAGCCTGCACCGCTTCCAAAAGCCACAGCAAGTATCCTATCACCTGGTTCTGCTTTGTCAAGGATTGCTGATAGTCCTATTATCATTGAACTAGAATATGTATTTCCTATGTAAGGTGTTAATAAACCATCCTTAACCTGCTCATCCTTGAATCCAAGCATTTTTGCTGCCCTCGTTGGGAATTTTCCATTTGGTTGATGGAATACTGCATAATCATAATCCTCTGGTTTTGTTCCCTGCATTTCCATCATCCTCTTAGCTCCTGTTAGAACGTGCTTAAAGTATGCAGGCTCTCCTGTAAATCTTCCCCCGTGGCTGGGATATTTCTCACCTTCCCTCCTCCAGAAATCTGGTGTATCTGTCGTGAAAGAATATGTCTTGTTTATCTCTGCAATACCCTTCTTTCCTATTATAAAGGCTGTGCCGCCGGCAGAAGCTGAATATTCTAGTGCATCTCCGGGAGCCCCCTGCGATGTATCTGCTCCAATTGCCATTCCATTTTCTATCATCCCGCTGTCAACAAGCCCCATAACATTTTGTATCGCTGCTGTTCCTGCCTTGCAAGCAAATTCATAATCCGCTGAGTGTATATCATTGGGCAATCCAAGTGCTTCTACAAGTATTGATGCTGTTGGTTTTACAGCATAAGGATGGCTTTCAGATCCAACGAATATTGCTCCGATAGTTTTCTTGCTTACATCCGTTCTCCTTATTGCATTTTTTCCAGCTTCGGCAGAGATGGTTAAAACATCTTCATCGGGACCTGGTACAGATTTACTGTAAATCATTAGTCCCCCTTTAATGTTTTCAGGATCCTCTCCCCACACTCTTGCAATTTCCTCCGCTTTTATTCTGTATCTTGGTACATAAGACCCATAAGATACTATTGAACTCATATTTATCGAGTGACTCAATCTTTAACTCTATTTAGCTTTTGCCGATATCGAATTATAGCAATTGTCTATTATAGATTTATAGAAATAGGGATATTATCCTAACCAGAGTATTCGGAATGGCCCTGGGAAACATTGTTTCCTTTACATTTATTATTCCAGTACTTTCAAGCGCTTTATCTATAACTTCCTTTTCACTAATATTCAGATTTATTTTCAGTGTTGATGAAATCTCCTCTGCCTGTTTCATATTTTTGAAACCAGGAATAGGAAGAACATTGATTTCAGATTCATAGGCAAGAACTATTTGAGTGACAGAAACTCCCTTTTTAGTTGCAATTTCTTTCAATACTTTAAGTAATGGCTCAAATCTCTTAAGATTTTTATCACTGAACAGGTAATTTACCTTTCTTATTCCTCCTTCCGGTTTCTGAGTAATTGAATATTTACCTGATAGGAAACCTTGGCCCAAAGGGCTCCAGGCAATCAATTTAATATTTTTGGAATTCATGTATGAAATCAGATCATCATTTGGCCTTTCAACAATATTGAATTTTATCTGATTGCTTTCTATCAAACTGTCCTTAAGGTATGATGAAGCTCTCTTAAGATTTTCAAGAGAAAAATTTGATACACCAATATGATTTATAATACCTTCTTTCACAAGTTTTTCCATAGAGCGGAACGACCCTTCCATATTCGTGTAAATCGATGGCTCCCAATGTATCTGATACAGATCAACATAATCAATATCAAGTCTCTTGAGACTTCTCTTTATGCTCTTAAAAACTCCAGAGGACGTAGCGTTATATCCTGCAACTTTGGTTGCAATTATTACATTTTTTCTATCTATGGACTGTAAAGCCTTACCTATGAGAATCTCAGACCTTCCTCCTCCATATATTTCGGCTGTATCTACAAAATTAACTCCATTTTTTATTGCAAAAATGAATGCTTCAATTACAGAATTTTCATCATAATCCTTACCCCAGCCTTTCAATCCCATCTGCCAGGTTCCAATGCCAATTTTACTAATTTTATTAGTCTGAAATAAATTATTCATTGATTGAAAAGTAATCTCAAATATAAAAGATTAAGATAAGAAAAATATGGAGAAGTAAAAGAAAATATATTCCTGTAAGAAATTAAGTTTAATGAAATTTTATCAGGAATTTCCTCTCAATGATCAGCCAAACGATGCCTATCAGAAGATCATGGAAAGTCTTGATGATACGAACATATGGAAGGGCCATATTTCCATTAAAAATATAGACGAAAGTACAAGAGAATCAATTTTAGCTTTCAGAAAAAAGAAACAGATAGAGAAAATAGATTTCAATAAAAATGACCGATCAATTATGATAAAGTATGGAGAGGGACCTTTGAAGGGGTTCCAGATAATTCAGGTGCAGGATGAAAAAATTCTGATAATAGGAAAAATGAGAATGAGAGGAATATGGTTGCCATTTACAGGCATGGCCCTGAAACATATATTAAAAGGAGAAATTAATGCTCTTGGCAGATTGTTCCCCTCAGATAAAAAGGATTAAATAAAGTCTGATAATAACGCAAGCAAGCCCCGATAGTGTAGTGGCCTATCATACGAGCCTGTCGAGCTCGTGACACGGGTTCAAATCCCGTTCGGGGCGTACAGTCACTCCCGATTTAATTTATATCCGAAAAAAATTTACCTTCTTCGCCTTCTTCTGTGCCCATTCAGGCAAGTGAATGAAGTTACCGTCAAACCACTCAGGGTTATGTCTGGGCCTTATTAACTCTTCATATCTCTTGCCTGTGAGCAGCAGGCAGTCCACCAGGATCTGCTTATCCCTCTTATGTATGGAATTCCTTATGATCTTGTATTCACCGGGTCTTAGGATCCTGACGCCTGATTTCAGTATAGCATGCTCATTTAGGGTAATCTGCTCCATCACGTTTTGACTAAAACATAGAGATTTATAAGCTCTTTTATTACCAGGCTATTTATACCATCATCAGGAATGTGATAACTTTTCTCTACGTTTTATTATAAAACGGGGAGATGAAAATTAACAATGGGTTGAAAATCTAAATATAATTTGCCTGAACATTGTAATCCCAAACTGTGATAACTCCATTTTCCAGCATGTACGTAAACCCAAGTGATCCACTAGATGATGATACGCCGACAGAGAAGCTAAGATAGAGATTCTTACCGCTATTGATCTTTATTCTGGTGCCGCTATTCCATGTAGTACCCGGATTAGACCCGGAATCATGATTCTTGTAATACATGGTGATACCCGATGGCAGTGATCCGTTGATCCAGAGGTATATGCTGTGGCTGTAGGTATTATTGACCTGGAGGACGAACTGCATATTGTCATTTCCGAATAAATTCAGTATAGTCCAGTTGAAATACAAAGTTGTACCTGATGCAATTACAGGAGGTATGCCAGAAGCATAGGCACCTATTAAATCAGAGGAGTTGTATGTTTGATAATTTTTGCCATATGTGAGATATGCTCCGGGCTGGATCTGGGATACCTGAATATTGTAGTTATAACCAACTATCACTGACCCCGCTATGACCGGCAATGAAATAACAGCTGCAATAAGCAGGGGGAATACTTTCCTGTGCATGATTAGAATGGGGATCAGATTTGGCTATTAATTTTTATTCCTTTTCAATTTAAAAATAAGATCAGGCTTTCAGGAAACAGAAATGAAAATGAAAACAGATGATGACGATAATCGTCCGAGCAAAATGTTTTCAGTAGCCTTCTTCATTCAATTCCGGCTTCTTTTTCTTAGATTCTCCGGAATATTACTTCACAGTCTTCCTTACTGCATCAATTATATTCTTATCCAAGTCTTCCATACTTATTCTTACCTCATTTTAGTTCATAAAGAGAAATACGCTCTGATCTTATTGTTCAGATCATTGTAATTAGATGCAGTTGAATCAAATTACTGCATACCTCTTTCCTTCATAAAATCATAAAGATTTTGTACAAGAGTTATCATGTTGGTATGTTTTGCTCTTGATGGCTCGCTCCAG